>CANPVW010000098.1 GCA_947581745.1 Candidatus Benthicola azotiphorus | reverse complement strand
AGATCATCCTCCCGGCTGGCCAGACGGCCTACGAGTACGAGGCCATGTGGCAACTGCGTGGCGGCGACGAGAGAACCTCCGGCCGTACCCCGTCCTCCGCCTCCATCCTCTTCGTCGACCAGGTGCCCAGCGAATGAACAAAACCCTCACGACCAGAGATCGCGTTCGGGGCTTCGTCTTGCGACCGGTTGCCTTCCTCTTGTGTTGCGCCGTCCTGCTGGCGGCTGCTTCCGCTGATGCGCTGGCGCAATCGTATCGCGATCGCGTTGCCGACTATCTGCTCTTCTACTACGTCGGCTTCCCGAACAACGATCACCCGAACTACAAACCTGTACTGTTGGACAACCAGGCGATCCTCGCAGGTACGGAATCAGGCGATTTCTGGGAGGACTCGGATGTTGCCGTTCTGCAGGAGTTCGTCGGCGGCGCTCTTCGTGATCCATCGAGTGGAGGCAGTGCGCGGTTTCAGTATTTCCTTTCGCAGATTCTGGGTATCAGGGGCGCTCGTGCATCTGTATACCTGATCGACGACGTGGAGAAGCCGCTCGCCGATGGCGGCAAGGTGGCGACCCGTCGATACAGTGCCGCCATCGACGCCTCCGGCGAGCGCGTTTGGCCGGCGGCCACGAACTCGAGTCGGGCCAAGAGTTATGCCGGGTCGTTTGCGATTGGGGCCTACAACGTGGTCTCCGACAGGGATGCGAAATCCGCGTTCCTCCACGAGCTGACACACCTGGAGCTCGAGACCGACGAGCGACCCCATCTCTTCATGGCCGGTGGCAAGAGCTACGTGTATGGCACGGACGGTGACCACTACGCGACGGAGTTGATTCCGGACTTGAGCCGAACGTTCGACGAGGCCGTCGCCAACAGCATGGAGCTCCTGTACGACGAAGGGGAGGCACAGGAAACTTTCAGGCGCTTTCAACCGGACGACTACATTCGAGTGGAAGTCTCGGTGCCCGACCCTTCGAGTGTCACCGGACCCATATCGCCGGACTTGTGGCTCGACGATCAGATTCAGGCGGCGGGTGCCAGGCCTTTCAGTACTTTGGACGGCTACGCGTTCTACATGATCGGCGACCTTCCCGCACGCTTCATCATTCACAACGAACTCGTGCTCGCCCTGGTGTTCGCCGAGTATACGCGGCGGCACATTGGTCTCGATGCTTACGTTCGGGCGATTCGCCGGGCGAATCAGCGAATCATAGCTCAGAAGGCGCAACTCAAGAGCTATGGATCGCGCGCGACGATCAGCTCGATTGCCAACTTCACTGAAGCACTGTGCGAAGTTGGAAGCGAAGGAGTGAATCCTACGGAGACCTCCGTGTCGGCTGACCCGAGTCCGGCACTGCTGCCATTGGCCTATCTGGACTACTTCACCGGTCTTTCGGCCGAAAGTCAAGCGGAATTCTCAGCGTTGTTCGACGACCAACTGTCCGAAGCGTGGGTCGAACTCTATTGGACCGTGGGCCGGCCTGCGGTGGATTCTGTCCTCGGTGACGCCATGGGTCAGGGCCGTCTCACCGCCACGAACTACTCGGACCTTGACCTAATCGCGCAGGCGTTCGGCGCCGCCGGAAACCAGCTATGAATCCGACGGTGGCGGACAAGTCCTGTCTTGGAGTCAGCCTGGTATTTGCGAGATGGTCAGAAGCTAGCAGACTCCGGAAAGAGCGGCGACTTTCACTGGTTCTTCGATTCTCCCTCCGAAACCGTGCCCGGGGACTAGCAATCAGCTCAAGCAACAGCCACCCGTAATCCGACGGGTGGCACGAAAAGGAGTTCAGGATGAGTCACTTGCTTCGCACCCTCGCGGTGGCCGCGACCACGGCCACCGCCTTTACGACATCGACGTCGACAGCCCGAGCCCAGTCCCTGGCCGGCGAGTACCAAGTGGAGGTCCGCGGCACTACGGTCTACCTCGATCGCGAACCGGTCGAGCGGGCCCTGAGTGACAACACGACCCTGAACGTCGAGCAACAGGGAGACCAGATCACGATCGAGTTTCGCAGCTTCGCCAGCACGATGTCCACGACCGTGTTCGAAGGCCGTGTCGGGAACGGTCGCTTCGTGGCCGCGTGGACGTCGGCGTCCGGCGACCTGCGTCTGATCACCGGCGAGGTCGACGGTAGAAGGTTGCGAGGACGTCTCATCTATCCGCGCGCGACAGCCGACGCCAGCGTGCCGGGATGGACCGAGGTGGAGTTCGGTGCGTCGCCTCACGAGATACAGACCGGCCAAGCTACGCCCGGCAAAGGACTGAAGCCAGCATCGACTGCCGTTGCCGCTACCCGGCCACCCGGCCGGCCACCATTGACCAGCCGCCCGCCAGGAGCGCCCGACCTGCAGCCGACGGCGAGCAGTGACGTCGCAGATGACTTCGAGGTCGAAGTGACCGCCATGACGGCTGTCGACGCGCCGCTGGCCGATCATCGGATCGAGTTCCTGGCGAAAGCCACGCCCCGGCCTGGTGAGGCGTCGGTCGCGAGCGTCGAGCTGTGGGTCAACGGCCTGGTGCAGGGCTCGGCGGACGGCAACGTTCTCGAGCTGGTCGCCGGTCCGTTTCCGGCGGGAGAGTTGGAATACGACATCGTGGCGGTATCGACGGATGGGCGTCGCTCGAAACCGCAGCGCAGCAAGGTCGCCATTTCGACAGCCGGCAATACAACGATCCGAGGGCGAATCCACGGCCACCCGGAGATGGTCGAAGACGTTCAGCTTCTGCACCCGGACGGGAGACTCATCCTCAGGAGTCCGGTCGATCAGTACGGTGCGTTCCGCATGGAGGCTGTTCCGGCCGGCGAGTACGTGATCTTCGTGAACGACGCGAAACGCGAGGCCCGCGTCCAACCGAGCTCGAACGTGAAGATCACGGTGGACGGGACCAGTGATTATCACAAGAACTTCGAGGTAGACTGAGAGGCGGAAGCGGAGAAGTCGACTCGGGACCCCATGAACTGGCGAGGAGCCTTCGCGGGCCACGTCCTGGATCGGCTTCGGGGGTTCGCCCGGGCGAACGCTCTGGCGGCGGTCATCCTCCTGGCTCTTGTCACGTTCTACGTCGTGCTGGATTCGACGACGCCCCCGGGAGCCGCAGATCCCAGGTCGGATCAGCAGTTCCCGCAGATCTCACCCGACGGACGTTTTGGCATATACGTGAGCTCCGCTCTGACTATTTCGCCAGGTGGACACGAGCTGCGCAGTCTAACGGTGCAAGCGGAAGGGACAGCCTTCGACCCGACGCGCACCCTGACGTCGCTGCAACTGACGGGCTTCGTCGAAGCTCACTGGAGCCCGGATAGCAAGTTCATCGCGATCATCACGGTACCGGAGCTTCAGTCCGGGGAGATCGGTTCGGCCGCGACGAGGATGTTCTTGCTCGCCGTGTCGCTGGAGGGGGCCTCTCGTCTCGAGCTTCCACCTGCCGTCGATCCGGAGAGGCTCCTCGCCGGTGAAGAAGCCGCTGCCGAGCCAGGAACGACCAGCGTGAGCTTTGTTGCGTGGCGAGGCGACACGCTGGGCGTGGTGAGCACGGGGCATGGTTGGGTCGGTCCGCCAGCAGCGCCTGAGTCGCGCCAGGTGGGAGTTCAGTGTCGTTTCGATCTGGAGGTTTCCGCGCAACAGGTGCGTGAGTTGAGCCGCGCCTGCTGAGCAGGAAGCGCCAGCATCACAGTTGTCTGCCCGAATCAGCTGTCCGCGGCGTGCGGCGACCCGACTCCCGCATTAGCTTCCCGCTCCGATGCCCAGACGAGACGACATCTCCTCGATCCTGCTGATCGGCTCCGGACCGATCATCATCGGCCAGGCCTGCGAGTTCGACTATTCGGGCACGCAGGCCTGTCGTGCGCTCCGGGAGGAGGGCTACCGGGTCATCCTGGTGAACTCCAACCCCGCCACCATCATGACCGACCCGGACGTGGCCGACGCCACCTACATCGAGCCGATCACGGCCGAGTGGGTGGAGCGGGT
>CANPVW010000097.1 GCA_947581745.1 Candidatus Benthicola azotiphorus | reverse complement strand
GGTGCCGGACGTGGAGGTGAGCTTCTCGGCCGTGAACGGGCAGGTACGCCCGGAGGTGGCCCGGTCGGACTCGCAGGGCCGGGCGAGCGTGAGCGTGACGATGGGGAACGGGGGCACCGAGACCATAGTGACCGCCAGGGCCGCAGATGTGGACCGTTCGTTCACGTTCCAGGTGACCCGGGGCGGCATGACCGCGGCGGCCAGGGAGGCGGCGCTCGTGGAGGCGAACCGTCTGCTCGAGGCGGGTGACGCCGCGGGAGCGCGGGAGCTCTACGCCCGGGTGGCGGAGGCCGATCCATCCAACCTGGCCGCGGCCACGGGAGTCGCCAACGCCTACGCCGCAGAGGGACGATACGCCGAGGCGGTCGAGCGCTACCGTTCCGTCCTGCGCCTGGAGCCCTCGCGGCGGGACGCGCAGGTGGGAATGGCCCGCGCGAGTCTCGGGGCCGGAAACGCCGATGAGGCGGCCCGCTGGTTCGATCTCGCCCTGACGCAGGATCGTGGCGACGTGCGTTCCTGGGTGGGGCTCGGAGACGCGCGGGCACGCCTCGGCCAGGAGGCCGAAGCGCGAGCGGCCTACGAGAGGGCTCTCGATCTCGATCCCACGAACGAAGACGCCCTCCGGGGGCTCGATCGGCTCAGTCAGAACCCGCTTCTGCTGCAGGTGGACGTGTGGGGTGGTTACACGGGTGACAACGGACGCGACCCGGGTTTCCGATGGGCGGAGCTGGGGATCCATCCGGGAGCCGGGTTCGATCTCTGGTTCGCTTACGACAACGCGCTGAATTTCCGGCACCCTTACCTGGTACGCGGCCGGGATGACATCGAGGGCTACTACGGCGGCCTCGGCTACGGCTACGGTGCCGGCAGGGCCTATCGAACCTCGTTCGAGATCGGACGCAGGAAAGAGCCGGCGGGCGGAACGATCCAGACCACGTGGACGCTGAACCAGACGTTCGCCCTCAGCTCGGGCGGGTGGTTCGGGTTGGGCGGCTGGCTGGGTCACTGGTACGACCGGGACGACTGGGTGGTGCTGGCGGAAGCCGGTCTTCCGGTAGGGTCTTCCGGAGTTGTGAAACCCAGAGTCTCGTACGGTGATTACTTCGGGTCCGGACTTACCGAAGTTCCAGCGGGTGTCCCGAACCGGGCTCCCGCCAAGGAGCTGCGCGTCGGCCTGGCTGCGCGCTACGAAGCCGAGTCGGGGTTCGGCGTCGAACCCGCGGCGTTCTACGGAAACGTGGAAAGCGACGTTTCGGACGAGCTGAGCGGCAGCCTCTGGGACGCGTCGATGAAGCTCTGGTACGCCGTGAGCCGGAGCTTCGCCGTGGATGGTTTCGTGCAGTACCAGTCGCCTCCCGGCCTGCCCACCTTCTGGCGAGCCGGACTGGGCCTGCGGTTCGGTCTCGAGCACCCGCACTGATCGGAGTCCCTGGCTCGCCACAGTGAGGCACTGAGCCGCCCTCGCGACCTTGCCGGCCACGAGGGCGGTGCTGTATTATCTCTCCACTTTCGGTGTTTATTCGGTTTCCTGGAGGGAGCGGATGCGGCGTTCGGCAGCCATCGTGGAATTGGAAAAGCAGATCGAGCGGATCGAGTCGAGACCCCGCGGTCCGGGCGGTTCCGTTTCCACGGGCGTTCCTTCCCTGGATGCGTTGTTGCCCGGAGGCGGATTGCCTCGCGGTCAGGTGGTCGAATGGCTCGGCCCCCGGTCGAGCGGCAAGACGACACTCCTTCGGACCGCTTTCGCCAGCCTGCGAACGACGGGAGAATCCATCGCGCTCATCGACACGGCCCGCTCCCTGTACGCGCCGGACTGGGTCGGGCTGATCGCCGGAGAGGGAAGATTCTGGGTCATCCGCCCTCCGGATCCGGGCGAAGCCGCCTGGTGCGCCGACCTCATCCTTCGCAGCGGCGCGTTCGGGGCCGTGGCGCTCCTGGCATCGACGCACGTCGTGCCAGCGGAGAAGGTCGATCCCGTACTGCGCCGAAGTGTGACGATCCGCCTGCAGCGTTTGGCCGAGGAGGCGAACGCCATCTTCGTGACGGTAGGACATGTTCCCCTGGCAGCTCTCCGCCTGTCATTCCGTGCCGGTCGTGTGGAATTCGTGCAGGAAGCTTTCGGACCCTTCCTGCCTTCCATCCGACCCATCTGGGTGCGCGTGGGGAAACGAGGTGCGGTCGAGGTCCCGCTTCTCTATCCGGTGCCTCCTTCCTGGGGCCTCGAACCGGCTCGGGATCGAAAGGGCCCGGCGATTTGAACGCCGCGCCGTCCCGGGTGGCCACGGTTCTCGCGAGCGAGGGACCGGCGTCTCCCGACGTCTCGAGCGGAAACCGACTCGCGACGGCGCTCCTGGCCGGCTCACCTCGCGTAGCTCCGCTGGGACCGGCAGCCTGCCGGGTGGATGCACGGGGATGGGATCGCAGGGGAGGGGAACCCGTCCTGGTTCGCACGCTTCGGGAGGCGACGCTCTCGACGGGGTTCATCGGAGCCTGGGTGGGCGTGGGAGACGTGGCCGTCGTAGCGGATGCCGCTGCCGTGCTGGCAAGACACCTGGACGGTCGTAAGTCTCACGGGGGGTCGCTTCCACGGGGGGTCGTGCACGACGAGGCTTCGATCATCGTGCCTCCGGGTGCCGGCCCGGCTTTTCTGTCGCCCCTGCCACTGTCGCTTCTGCCGATCCCGGACGAACTGCGTGTGACCCTGCGAACGCTGGGGTTCCACCGAATCGGCGAGCTGGCCGTTCGAGATCGAAACGAACTGGAAGCCCGGTTCGGTCCAGACGGCGTGCAGGCGCACCGGTGGGCCCGTGCGGAGGACGATCGAGCGTTTCGTCCTCTCGCGGCGCAGGATCTCCCCGAAGCTTCGCTCGAGCTGGATGGGGCGGCAGTCACTCTGGAGCCGTTGCTGTTCGTGCTTCGCCATCTCCTCCACCGGGTAAGCGAGGATCTGTTGCGCGTGGGTCGATGTGCTTCGCGCCTTTCACTCGAGCTTCACCTGGACGGATCCAGTACGGTGCAGCGAGCGAAAGTGCTCCCGGCCCGAGCGACGAGACGTGAAGATCTGCTGTACGATCTTTGTCGTGCAGCGCTGGAACGCGCCGTGGATGCGAAGGGTCGCCTGGCGGCACCGGTACGCGAGATCACGATGCGGGTGGAGGAAACGACGCCACCGGGAGCTCGTCAGGGAGACCTGTTTACAGGCGACTGGCGTGATCCGATGGCGGCAGCCGCAGCTCTTTCCCGCCTGCGGGCCCGACTCGGGGAGGAGGCGGTGACCTGGCCTCATCCACGTTCGACCCACCGGCCCGAATCCCGCAACCGGTGGCGAGCGGCGGCTTCGGTCGAGACGCCGGAAGAGGAGAAGGCCCGCTCCATTCCATCGTCGGGCGCGGGTCGCTTCATATCCGCAGATGGAGCACTCGAGAGCACGCTTCACCTGCTTCCCGAGCCGGTCGAAGTAGATGTGTGGGCGAGCCATGGCTGCCCGCGCGAGTTACGGACCACCACGGGGAGCCGGTCGCTGATCGTTGCAGAAGGGCCGGAGCGTCTTTCCGGCGATTGGTGGCAGGACCCGTATCGCCGCGAATACTACCGGGCCTGCACGGAAGAGGGAGAACTGTTGTGGCTGTATCGGGAGTGGAGGGAAAAGGGCACGAAAGAGCGATGGTGGTTGCACGGATTTTATGATTGAGTTCCGGTCTTCGCCTTCGCGCTAAGTCCTCGCTGCGCTGCGGAGACGCGCTCCGGCGAAGACCGGGGACTCATGCGGATGGGTGATTCGCTGCGGGGCGCGGCGGGCCGGCGAGCCTCCGCAGCGCAGCGAGGACCAGCTCGTGAAGGAGGGAATCGATCGTCCTGTGAAACATGCCGTGACATGGAAACGAACGATGACTTCGTAGAGCTGGCGGCGCGCTCCGCTTTCTCACTCCTGTCCGGTGCCTCGAACCCGGAGGATCTCGCGGAGCGGGCAACGGCCGTGGGAGCTCCGGCCCTCGCCCTGGCCGATGTGTTCGATCTCGGAGGCGCCGTGCGGTTCACCCGTGCGTGTGACGATGCCGGGGTTCGTCCAATCATCGGAGGCGAAGTCCGGCTGGGTGACGGGAAGCGAGCCGTCGACGGCCGTGTCGGTGACGGCCGGCTGCGCCTGGTGCTCCTGTGCGAGAGCCTCGAGGGCTACCACGCCCTGTCGGCACTCATCACGCGAGCACGTCTGTCCTCTCCCCGGGGTTCCCCGGGACTCGTGTTCACGGAGATCGAAGGCCGGACGGACGGGCTGACGTGTCTCATCATGACGGAGAACCAGCTGCCCGGAACGCCGGGGTTCGCCTACCGGGCCGAGCAGCTCACGGCCCTGTTTCCGGGGCGCCTTCACCTGGCGCTGGAGCATCACGGGCTTCCGGCCGACGCGCGTCGGTGTGCCGCGTGGATGCGGCGCGCACGGGATCTCGGACTGCCGTGGCTTCCGGTCAACGCTCCGCTCTACGCCCGCCCGCGCGATCGTATCGTGCTTGACGTGATGACCTGTCTTCGTTTCGGCACGACCCTGGATGAAGCGAACGACCGTCTGCCGCCCAACGGCGAGTGGTATCTGAAGGGGGCGGCCCACATGCGGGAGCGCTGGGGGCGGAAGGCCCTGCTGGAAACGGTGCGCGTGGCCGAACGCTGCAGGTTCCACATGACCGACCTGAAGCCACGACTTCCCCCCTTCGATGTTCCCGGCGGAGGGGACCGGCACGCCTTCCTGAGGGGGCTCGTGGAACAGGGAGCGAACGAGCGGTACGGTGATCACCTCGATGCCCGGCACCTCCGACAGATCGAGCACGAGCTCAGGATCATCAGCCACCTGGACCTCGACGACTACTTCCTCATCATGTGGGACATCGTGCGGTTCGCGAACCGGCGTGGCATTCTCGTGCAGGGCAGGGGATCCGCCGCCAACTCGGCGGTCTGTTACTGCCTCGGCATCACCGCCGTCGATCCCATCGGGCTCGACCTGCTGTTCGAACGTTTTCTCTCGGAGTCCCGCCACGAACCGCCGGACATCGACCTGGACATCGCGCACCGGGACCGTGAAGAAGTGCTCCAGTACGTGTACCAGAAGTACGGACGTCGGCACGCTGCCATGGTCTGCGAGTCGATCACGTACCGGGGAAAAATGGCCACCCGGGATGCGGCTCGGACCCTGGGATTGTCCTCCGATCAGAGCGATCGCCTGTCGCTGGAAGTGGACCGCGGTGGGGCCGTGGATGCGGCCCGCAGGCTCGCGGAGGGTGGGGCCGCGCGGGCCGGCCTCGATGCTGACGATCCCCGGACGATGGCCCTCATTCGGACCGTGGCGGGACTGGAGGACCTCCCCCGGCACCGCTCGATCCACGTGGGCGGGTTCGTGATCTCCGACCGACCGATCGGGGAGATCGTGCCTGTCGAGCGTGCTACGATGGCGGACCGTACGGTCATTCAGTGGGACAAGGATGATCTCGATCTGCCCGGTTTCATCAAGTTCGATCTGCTGGGTCTCGGGATGCTGACGTTGCTGGGTGATGCCATACGCGCGATCCGCCGGACGCGTGGAGTATCGGTCGATCTCGCGACGCTGCCGCCGGACGATCCGGCGGTGTACGATACGATCTGCGCCGCGGATACCGTGGGCGTGTTCCAGATCGAGTCGAGGGCGCAGATGAACACGCTTCCCCGGGTCCGTCCCCGCTGCTTCTACGACCTGGTGGTCGAGGTGGCCCTCATCCGTCCCGGACCCATCCAGGGCGACATGGTGCATCCGTATCTGAGACGACGGAACGGTGAAGAGCCGGTCACCTATCTGGACCCGCGGCTCGAGCCGCTTCTGAAACGGACGCTCGGCGTTCCGCTGTTTCAGGAACAGGGAATGAAGGTGGCCATCACCCTGGCAGGCTTCAGCCCGGGTCAGGCGGACAACATGCGTCGGGCGATGGGGTTCAAGCGCTCGCACCGGAAGATGCAGGAGGTCGAACGAGACCTCGTGGAAGGACTGCGCCGGAATGGAGTGGCCCCGGATGTCGCGGATCAGATCCTCAAATACCTGACGGCGTTTGCCAACTACGGCTTTCCCGAGAGCCACTCGGCGAGCTTCGCCCTCCTGGTGTACGCTTCCGCTTACCTCAAGCACTATTACGCGCCGGAGTTTTACGTGTCGCTGCTCAACGCACAGCCCATGGGCTTCTATTCTCCGTCGACGATCATCAACGACGCTCGCCGTCACGGCGTGGAAGTGCGACCTGTGGACCTCGCTCACTCCGATTGGGACTCGACGCTGGAAGTGGGGCATTCTTCTTCGCGCGCTGGTCCTCGCAGTGAAGCATTGCGGCCAGTGCGGATGGCTGTCTCGACCCGTCAAAGCCGAGCCGGTGGCCTGTGCTCCCGGAGCGAACCTCCGCAGCGTAGCGAGGACCAGTTCGCGGAGGGAGCACAGCCACCGGTGCCTGCGTTACGGATCGGACTCCGCCTCGTGCATGGCCTCGGCCCGAAAGCGCGCGAGAAACTCCAGACGGCTCGAGAGAAGGGGCCGTTCCGCAACGTGGAGGACGTGATGCGGCGAAGCGGCCTCGGCCCTCCGGATCTCCGCGTTCTGGCGGAGGCGGGGGCCTTCGAGACTCTCTGGCCCGGCCGTCGTCAGGCACTCTGGGAGCTCTTGCGGCAGGCGCGTGGAGACGCTGGCCCGCTGGCCCGCCGGCCCCGTGAATCGACCGCGCCGGTTCGCGAGATGTCGGCCCTGGAGCGAGTAGCGGCGGATTATCGCTGCGTCGGGCTGTCGTCGTCGGGCCACCCGATCGAATTCCTGCGCCCGGACCTCGAGCGCCAGGGTGTACTGACGGCGGCGGGACTTCGGTCGCGTCGTACCGGGGAAGAGGTGCGAGTCGCCGGCCTCGCGATCTGTCGCCAGCGCCCGGGCACGGCGAAAGGGGTCATGTTCGTGACGCTGGAAGACGAGACAGGATTCTCCAACTTCGTTGTGATGCCCGACGTTCGTGAGGAGATGCGGGACGCTCTGAGGGCTCCGTTGCTCCTCATGGAAGGAGTGGTGGAAAACGAGCAGGGTGTGGTGAACGTGCGGGCGCGCCGTGCTCTTCGCCTCGACCTGCACGGCGACCTCGGGCCGAGCCGCAGCCGCGACTATCGTTGAATCCGTTTGTCGGACACCCGGCTACGGGTATATTGGGCGCGGCACGAAGGCGAGCGATCAACCGCACGGGATGAAGGCCTGGTGGCAGACGAACCGCAGAACCCGAAGATCGTGGACAAACCGTGGGGACGAGAGATCTGGTACGCCCACACGGACCGCTACGCCGGCAAGGTACTGGAGGTCACGCGTGGCCATCTCCTGTCCCTGCAGAAGCACAGAGTGAAACACGAGACTCTGTACCTGCTCACGGGACGGATACGCCTCACGCTGGACGACGAACTGTTCGACTGGCTTCCGGGGACGGCTGTCTCCATTCCTCCCGGCACCGTCCACCGCATGGAGGCGCTGGAAGACAGCGTGCTTCTCGAGGTCTCCACGCCCGAGCTCGACGACGTCGTTCGCCTGGAAGACCGCTACGGGAGAGCCCTCGACTGATCCGTTTGCGCGCCGGCGGCATGCCGCCTATTCTGATCCACCCGAATGATGGGGTGGATGAGAAAACCCCCTCGGCCACGGATCGACTGCGGGGATAGGATCCAAGGTAGGCACCGTGGCTCTGGGGGTCCTCTGGCCTACTGAGACACGTCAGGGGCGCGAACGTTCCACCTGCCCGTGACGTCGGAGTGGACCCCCTGCGCCGGAGAGTGCATGCGTCCCCAGACACCCGATGCCGCTGCGCGGATCCTGACCCCGATCTACTTCAGTCTGGCGCTGGGAGTCTTCCTGTTCGCCGCCATGGTGCTGTTCGTGCTCGACCCTCTCGACGCTTCCCTGAACACCGGCGTGGTGAGGATCGCATGGCTCGCGTTGGCGGTCCTGACCACGCTGGGAGCAGGGATCGCAAGGGGCCGGATGGTCGACCGCGCATCGGACGCCGCACAGCGGCAGAAGGCGGCGATCGTGGTGTGGGCACTCGCCGAGGGCCAGGCGCTGATGGGTGTGGTGGGGACGCTTCTGACCGGGGATCCCGTCACGGCCTACGCATCGCTGGCGCTGTTCGTTTGGCTCTGGCTGCGATACCCGCCCGGCTCATTCGTGGCAGGCTGAACGACGGGTCCGCCTCACCCGTCGATCCGCGCGATGATCTCCTCGGGCGTGCAGTGCCTTCCGGTCGCCTTCTTGGAGTAGATCAGATCGCCGTCCAGCTCGACCTCGAACACGCCTCCAGCCGACCGAACGAGATCGATTTGAAGATCGGGGTATTCCTGCTTCAAACGGGCCGCCAGACCGACGGCTCTGGGTTCGTAGTTTCAAACCCCGCAGTATTCGATGCTGATTCGCATCGGCGCGCTCCTCGTGTTCGAAGGTCGGGTCGTTCAACCTGGCTCTCGCCGCCGTGACACTGCTGCAGTATTGTCTCTCGCTCCTCACCCGGCAACGGGCGAGGACGGTGCTGTAGGTCTCGATTCCCTGATGATGTGGGACGTTTACGGAACGGTCTGGACGATGGGACAAATGCGAGCGACGGACGATCACGCCACCGAAGTCCTGGAAGCGCTGAAGACCTTGCTGCCGAACCAGGACACGGCGGTCCTGGAGGAGTTCGGCCGGCTTCTTCTCTCCAGGGTGCCCTCGGAGCGACTGGAAGCGGCCGAGCCCGGACTGGTGGGAGAGTTCGCGGCGAAGCTGTTTCGCCTCGTCGCATCCACGGGACCCGGGGACGTGGGCGTGGAGCTCTGGCGTCTCGCCGACCGCCCCCACCGGGCGGTCCTGCTCACGGTTATGCCCGACTGCGCGTTCATCGTCGAGACTCTGCAGGAGATGCTGGCCTCGGAGGGCTACTCGATCATGGCACTCCTGCACCCGATTCTCTCCGTCGTCCGTGACGCCGAGGGACGGGTCGAGAGTCTCGGCGAGCGGGCCGGACCGGGGGAGCGCACATCGGCGACGATGATCCTGTTCGAGGGCCTGGAGGCCGAGCAGGACGAGGCGCTGGAGGCGGAAGTGGGCAGGCGGTTGCGACAGGTCCGGCTGGCGACGACCGATTTCCGGGCGATGCTGACGGAGGCTGCCGACATCGGCCTCGATCTCGAAGACCTGAAGTCGTCCCTCGACTGGAAGGCCTCGGAGATCGAGGAAGTCCAGGAGTTCCTCGAGTGGCTCAGGGATGGGAACTTCGTGTTCCTCGGCTACCGGGACTACGAGGTGCTGAGCGGTGAGGACGGGCGGCGGAGGGTACAACTGCGCCGGGGATCGGGTCGCGGAATCCTGTCGGACGAAGCCAGCTCGAAGGTGTACGAACCCGTCGCGATAGAGGACCTGCCGACCGAACTGACGGCACGGGTGCTGGGCGGGCCGCTTCTCATGGTGTCCAAGACGAACGCCCTGTCGCCCGTGCACCGTCGCGCCCGCATGGACGACGTCTCCATCAAGCGCCTGGACCCGACCGGCGCCGTTCTGGGAGAGCGTCGATTCCTGGGGCTCTTCACCGCGAAGGCCTTCGCGCAGGACGCGTCCGTGACTCCGATCCTCAGGCGCAAGCTGGCGGAGATTCTCGAAGCCGAACAGGTCGAGGCCGGAACGCACGACCACGGACTGGTGGTGCGCCTCTTCAACAGTCTCCCGAAAGAGGACCTGTTCATTGCGCCGGTGGAGGAGCTCCTGCCGCTCGTAGATGCGGTCATCGAGACGCACGCCGGAGGGGACGTCCTCGTCGTCGGGCGACCGGACGCCCTGGCACGGGGCGTCACGCTGATGGTCGTGATGCCGCGCAATCGGTTCTCGTCCGAGGTGAGGCAGCGCGTTCAGGACCTGATCGTCGAAGCGTACGGGGGCGAGATCCTCAACTATCACCTCGCGCTGGGTGACGGAGAGCAGGCCCGGCTGCATTTCCACGTCGCCACGGAGCCGGAGGCGGTCACGCGCGTGGATCTGGTGCAGCTTCAAGCCAGCGTGCGAGAGGCGATCCGCAGCTGGCAGGAGAAGGTGCGGGCCGCCCTCGAGGAAGTGGTGGAGTCCGATCGGGCCCTCGAACTCACCAGGCGGTACGGTTCGGCTTTCTCTCCCCAGTACGTGGCAGCGACGGAAGTGCGGACGGCGGTGCGGGACATCGAGGTCCTGGAGGAGGTCAGAACGGAGGGAAAGAGCCGCGTCACCCTGCTCGAGCTCGATCCGCCGGTGAAGAACCGCTACTGGCTGACGGCGTACGACCGGGGGGCGAGCCGCGATCTCAGTGACGTGATGCCGGTGCTCGAGAACTTCGGCTTCCACGTCATTCGGGCCGAGCCTCACGAGGTGGCGCTGGAGGATGGAGGGGCACCTTTCACGATTCACGGCTTTCTGGTCGAAGTGCCCGCCGAATGGGATGTGGAAAGGGAGTCCGCCGAGCTGCGCGTGGAGGAGGCGCTGCGTGCGGCTCAAGCCGGTTGGGCCGAAGATCTCCACATCAACCGGCTGATCCTGTCCGCCGGCCTGTCGTGGCGGCAGGTCGCTTTGCTCAAGGCCTATGGGGCCTATGCGTTCCGGATCGGCGCGGTGTCGAGTCGCCTCGGCCTCAGGAGACCGCTCGTCGCGTATCCAAGGGCCGCACGGCTGCTTTGGGAGATCTTCCTGGCACAATTCGATCCGACCCTCGAAGGCGATCGGGAAATGGCGGCGATCGCGGCGCGCGACGCTTTCCATGACACCTTGAAGGGTGTGGAGGGGATCGATGACGATCGGACTCTTCGCAACCTTCTGAACCTGATCGATGCCACGGTGCGCACGAACTACTTCCAGCCTCGATTGAGCGTGACTCCCGAGGCCCCGATCGCTCTGAAATTCGATTGCGCGCACATCGATGCGATGCCGAAGCCGAGGCCGAAGCACGAGATCTGGGTGAGCGGAGTACGGACGGAGGGAGCCCACCTGCGCATGGGCGACGTCGCCCGCGGAGGCATCAGGTGGAGCGATCGCCTGGAGGACTTCAGAGTGGAAGTCCTCGGGCTGGTGAAGACGCAGCACGTGAAGAACGCGGTCATCGTCCCTGCCGGAGCCAAAGGGGCGTTCGTGGTCACCCGTCCCCCCGTCGACCGCTCCCGGATGCGCGAAGCGGGCGTGACGAGCTACGGCGACTTCGTGAGCGGACTGCTGGACCTCACGGACAACGTGGTGGACGGCGCCGTCGTGCACCCCGAGCACACGGTGATACGGGACGGAGAAGATCCGTACCTCGTCGTCGCGGCCGACAAGGGCACGGCGACGCTGTCGGACACCGCGAACCGGCTCGCCGAGGCCCGCGGGTTCTGGCTGGGCGATGCGTTCGCGTCCGGAGGATCACACGGCTACGACCACAAGGAGATGGGGATCACGGCGCGGGGCGCCTGGGAGTGTGTGAAGCGTCACTTCAGGGAGATGGGCAAGGACATCCAGGAAGAGGAATTCACGGCCGTCGGGATCGGGGACATGAGCGGGGACGTTTTCGGGAACGGCATGCTGCTCAGTCGGAAGACGCGCCTCCTGGCCGCTTTCGACCACAGGAACATCTTCATCGATCCCGACCCGGATGCCGAGGCGAGCTGGCAGGAGCGCAAGAGGCTCTTCGACCTCCCCGGATCCGCCTGGACGGATTACTCCACCGACCTGATCAGTGGCGGTGGGGGCGTGTGGGGCCGTGGCGACAAGAAGATCGACCTCTCCGAGCAGGCCCGCGCAGCACTGGGCATCGGCGATGGCGTCCTCAACGGAGAAGCGCTCGTGAAGGCGATCCTCGCCGCGCCGGTGGAGTTGTGGTGGAACGGTGGCATCGGGACGTACGTCCGGGCTTCGTCGGAAACGGACGCGCAGGTGTCCGACCCCGGAAACGACCTGGTACGCATCACCGCTGCCGAGCTGAGGGCCCGGGTCGTGGGGGAGGGTGGCAACCTCGGCCTGACGCAGCGCGGCCGCATCGAATACGCCATGCGCGGCGGTCGGCTCAACACGGACGCCCTGGACAACTCAGCGGGCGTGGACACTTCGGACCACGAGGTGAACCTCAAGATCCTGGTCGGGCACTGCACCTCGCGGGGCGAGATCTCCGGGACCGAGCGGGACGACCTGCTGTCGTCGGTCGAAGGCGACGTGGGTGCCGCCGTGCTGCGCAACAGCTTCACGCAAAGCCTGGCCGTCAGCCTCGACCAGCACCGTGCCCGGCAGAACCCGGCGAGCTTCAGCGATGCGCTGCTGTACCTGGAGCGGATCGGATTGCTGGACCGGTCACTGGAGAACCTGCCGACCGGCGAGGACCTGGCGGAGCGGCTCGAGACCGGGAAGCCCTACCTCACGCGACCCGAGCTCGCAGTGGCCCTCGCGTACGCGAAGATGCACCTCAAGGGCCACCTCCTGGAATCGGATGTGCTGGATGACCCGGCGGCCATCGACCTCGTGCGAAGCTACTTCCCGCCTGCGGTTCTCGATCGGGTAGGGGAAGCGGCGCTCCTCGAGCACCGGCTGCGCGACAACATCGCCGCGACCGAGTTGACGAACCGGATCGTGGACCACATGGGCTTCACGGGCCTGATTCAGCTGGTCGGCGAGACGCACCGGAGCCCCGCGGAGGTAGCGAAGGCCTGGTACGTAGCCTATCGGGTGGCGGGAGCGGAAGAACTGCTTCGGGGTCTCTGCGAACCTGGAATCCATGTCACGGCAGGCGTGCAGGCGCAGTGGTTGCTCGCGGCGAGCGACTCGCTCGCCCGCGCGACCCGGTGGATACTGGCGAATGCGGACCAGGACCTGACGATCGGCGAGCTGACGGTGTTCCATGGAGAGCCCGTCGAGGAGCTGAGGTCCCGCCTCGGAGAGCTCCTGCCCGAGCCGAAGCGCAGCCAGGTGGGAGATCGCCTCGCGCTGCGGATGGCCGACGGGATGGAAAGGGAACTGGCCTGGAAGCTCGTTTGCCTGGAATTCCTGGACGGACTCCTTCCGGTGGCCAGTCTCTCCCGCGGCGCCTCGATCAGTGCGCGTGACGTGGGTGACGTGTACTTCGGCATCGCGTCGGACATCGACTTCCCGTGGCTGCAGGACCGACTGATCGAGCTGGCGGGAGCGGACCTCTGGGAGCAGCGGGCCGCGCGCCGACTGGTGCTCGACCTGGAGGCCGCCCGGCGGACGATCGTCCGAACCCTGATCGAGCAATCCGGCCCGGAGCGCGACATGTCGGCGACCCTCACACGGTTTCGCGAGAGTTGCTTCGAAGGCCTGAGCCGTATCCACGGGCTCGTCGAGGAGCTGAAGACGTCGGAGCGACCGGGCCTCGCAGCTCTGATGGTCACCGTGCAGGCGATTTCCGAGCAGTGCGCGACCTGGCGGGGT
>CANPVW010000096.1 GCA_947581745.1 Candidatus Benthicola azotiphorus | reverse complement strand
AACCAGGTCCGGGCCCGGCTCGGGACCGGAATTCAACACTAAGAGGCATACATGGCTCGTCGAACGGTCGTTTCCATGCCCGGCGATGGGATCGGTAAGATCGTGCTTCCGGAGGCGATCCGCGTCTTGGACGCGGTGGGATTCGAGGCGGACTACGTCCCGGCCGACATCGGGTGGGAGTTCTGGATCACGGAAGGGAACCCACTGCCCGACCGGACGGTGGACCTGCTGGCCCGGCACGGGCTGGGGCTGTTCGGCGCGATCACCTCCAAGCCGAAGAACGAGGCCGGCGCCGAGCTCGCACCGCACCTCCGCGACAGGGGCCTCGTGTACTACAGCCCGATCGTCGGGCTCCGGCAGCGTTTCAACCTCGACATCTCCATCCGTCCGTGCCGCAGCCTCCCCGGCAACCCGTTGAACTTCATTCGCCGGAACGCGGCGGGTGGATGGGAAGAGCCGATCGTCGATGCCGTCATTTTCCGGCAGAACACCGAGGGACTGTACGGCGGAGTGGAGTGGACGGACCCGCCGCCCGACGTGCGGGCGGCGTTCGAGACGCACCCAAAGTTCAAGCGCTTCGCCGACACTCCCGGACCCGACCTCGCGATATCGAGCCGGATCTTCACTCGCCGGGCCTGCGCCAGGATCACGCGGGCGGCGTTCGAGTACGCGGCACGACACGGCTACCCGTCGGTCACCGTCTGCGAGAAGCCGAACGTGCTGCGGGAAACGTCCGGAATGATGGAGGAGGAAGCCCGGAAGGCGTCCGCGGACTTCCCGGACATCAAGCTGTGGTCCACCAACATCGATGCCCAGATGATGTGGCTCACGAAGAACCCGGAGGATTACTCCGTGATCGTGGCCGGCAACATGTTCGGCGACATCGTGTCGGACGCTTTCGCCGGGCTGGTGGGCGGGCTGGGCTTCGCCTGCTCGGCCAACATCGGTGACGAGGTCGCCGTGTTCGAGCCGACGCACGGATCGGCCCCGAAGTACGCGGACCTGAGTCCTTCTATCGTCAATCCGATCGCCATGATCCTGACGGCGGCGATGCTCCTGGACCACGTCGGCGAGCTGGACCGGGCGGACGCCGTGCGCGACGCGACCGCGGCGGTGGTCTCGGAAGGCGAGGTCCGGGCGTACGACATGCTCCGACTGCCGGGTGGGCCCGACGTGCTGTCGAAGGGCGCGGCGACCACGACCCAGATCACCGACGCCATCATCCGAAAGCTGGTTTGAGGAGGTCGTGGTGACGACAGCGAGAGCGGGCGAAGCGGGCCGGAAGGGCGATGACGTCAGGTCCGACCTGCACGCCGTGGTGGAGATCGCCGACCGCGGCGGGATCGAGGTCGAGGTGACCTCGAAGGTGGGCGGCCTCTACGGGGCCTCCATAGAGGAGACCGCCAGGTCCACGCTTTCCGGACTTCACATCGAGCACGCCCGGGTCAGGATCGATGACAGGGGCGCCGTGCCGTACGTCATCGCGGCGCGCGTCGAAGCCGCAGCCCGACGGGCGGGGGCCGACGGCGATGCCCGGCCGGAGCGCGTCGCGGAACGTCGGCCACACACGGAGCGCCACCGCCCGCGCAGATCGCGCCTCTATCTCCCGGGGGACCAGCCGAAGCTGCAGTTGAATGCCGGGCTCCACCGACCGGACGGAGTAATCCTGGACCTCGAGGACAGCGTTCACCCCGATCGAAAGGACGAAGCCCGCCTGGTGGTGCGAAACGCGCTGCGTTGCCTGGACTTCGGGAGCGCGGAGCTGATGGTGCGGATCAACCAGCTGCCGCTCGGCCTGGCGGACCTCGAGTCGGTCGCGCCGGAGAGGCCCGACCTCGTGCTCCTGCCCAAGACCGAGACGGCGAGCCAGGTGGCGGAGCTCGACGCCACGATCCGTGAGATCCTCGGGCAAACCCAGGGCGAGCCGGAAGTGTGGATCATGCCCATACTCGAAACGGCCCGTGGAATCGAGAACGCCTTCGAGATCGCATCCGCATCGACCTCCGTCGTGGCCCTCACCATAGGCCTGGAGGACTACACGGCCGATCTCGGTGTGCCGAAGACCCTGGAAGGCGCGGAGTCGCTCTACGCCCGGGGCCGTCTGGTCAACGCGGCGCGGGCCGCGGGAGTTCAGCCGATCGATTCCGTGTTCGGTGACGTGGGAGACGAAGACGGTCTGCGCGAGTGGGCGCGCCGATCCCGGGGGCTCGGCTTCGAGGGAATGGGATGCGTTCATCCGAGGCAGATCCGGCCCATTCACGAGGCGTTCGAACCCTCGACGGCGGAGATCGAAAAAGCTCTCCAGATCGTGGCGGCGTTCGAGCACGCGGAGGCGATGGGCCTCGGCGTCGTCAGCCTCGGCACCCGCATGGTGGACGCTCCCGTCGTGCTGCGCGCACAGCGCGTCGTGGAAGCGGCGCGACGGGCCGGACTGATCGGGGGGGAGCCGGGCTCATGAGTGCGACAGTGGAGGATCGGGTGGAGATGGTGGTCAACGCGGCCGGGCGCCGCGTGCCCTCCGTCGTCAACGGACGGAGGGCCCGGCCGTATGCCGGCGTCGGCGCCACGCTGCCGGAAGGTGCGAAGCACGGCCCGCCGATCCGGTCCTCGGCGACCTACCCGGCGAGCGGAGACAAGCGTGTCGCCGACCTCAAGACCGCCCTGCAGCTGTGCGGCCTGCGGGATGGCATGACGCTGTCGACGCACCACCATCTCCGGAACGGCGACCGGGTTGCGGTGGAGGCTCTGCTCGCCGCGGCCGACCTCGGAGCCCGGGACCTGATGTGGCTCCCGAGCGCTTCGTTTCCGTGCCACGAGCCGGTCGTGGACCTGATGAAGAGCGGCGTCGTCCATCACATCGAAGGGTCGATGAACGGCCCCCTGGGCGCCTACTGCTCTCACGGTCACATGCGTGGGCTGGGCGTCCTCCGGTCGCACGGGGGTCGCTGGCAGGCGATACAGGACGGCGAAGTGCACGTCGACATCGCGGTGATCGCGGCCCCGACGGCGGACCCGTTCGGAAACGCGGACGGCTCCCACGGACCCTCCGCCTGCGGCTCCCTGGGCTTCGCACTGGCCGACTCCATCTATGCGGACCGCGTGATCGTCGTGACGGACAACCTGGTTCCCTTCCCTTGCGTTCCGTGGCAGATCCAGGGAAACAACGTGGATTTCGTCGTCGAAGTGGGCTCGATCGGGAACGCGGAGCAGATCGTGTCCGGCACGACGGTGATCACG
>CANPVW010000095.1 GCA_947581745.1 Candidatus Benthicola azotiphorus | reverse complement strand
ATGAGCCCGGCCGGAGAGCTCGCCGCCGATCCGGCCCTTCTGGAACACAGGCATCGGCTGGCGATCTGGATGGACGGACTGAGAGGTGCCGTGCTCGTGGCAGCGTTCCTGGTGCCGTGCGTGCTGACGGTGACGCTCGCTGCCGGCTCGCCTCCGTCCGATCTCGCTCGCTACGCGATAGCATCGCTGGTGCTGGGCCTCGCTCTGTCCGCGGGGGCGGCGGCGAGGAGTGCGGCGTTCGGAGTGAGAGGCTGGCCGCTGATACTGGCAGGCGCGGGAGTGGGCGTGCTACTCATCCTGGGAGGATTGGCGTGAGGCCTCTGAGGTCCGACCATCTGGCCGCGTGGTCCAGGACTTTCGCGATCCAGGGATCCTGGAACTACTCGACGCTGGTCGGTACCGGAATCGCCTATGCGATGCTGCCGCTTCTGCGACGGATCCAGGCGGGGGACCCGGTGCGCCTGAAGGAGTCGGTGGCCCGCAGCATGCAGCCGTTCAATGGCCACCCTTACCTGTGTGCGATGGCGGTCGCCGCTCTCGGCCGGCTCGAGCAGGAAGAGACCGATCCGCAAACGATCGAGAAATTCAGGTCGGCCCTGCGCGGTCCTCTGGGCACGGTGGGTGACCGGGCCGTCTGGGGACAGTGGAGGCCGATATCCGCCCTTATCGGCATTCTCGCGTTCTCACTCGGAGTCGGCCCCATGTGGTGCGTCGCCATCTTTCTGGTGCTGTACAACTCCGGGCACGTGGCAGTCCGGGCTTGGGGGTATCTGAAGGGCTGGCAGGCCGGGCTGGCTGTCGGAGGCCTGCTCAAGCGAGCGTGGATCGAGCGGTGGGCAATGCGGCTATGGCCCTTCAATATAGTGTTGACCGGCCTTGTAGCTGTCCTGCTCGCGAATATGGTAGTAACCCAGTCAGACGTACCGCTGAGTCGCTCGGTCCTGCTGGTGATGGGCGCCATCTGTTCGCTCGTGGCTTTTCGGCTTCCGCGGAAGGGTGGGCGGGCGGGTGCAGTCCTGCTCGCCCTGGCGCCGCTTCTCTGGCTGGCCGGCGGGTTGGCCGGTTGAATCGATGAGCGATTCCTCGGCTGGTGGCGGCGGGACTACGTGTGAGCGGGCCGTCACGATCCTGAATCGTTACGGGCTGCATGCACGACCGGCGGCAGAGTTCGTGAAGTTGTCCTCTCGGTTCACCGCCGCGGTATCGGTCGAGAAGGATGGCCTCGAGGTGAACGGCAAGAGCATCATGGGAGTGATGATGCTCGCTGCGGAATGTGGTTCGACCCTGACGATCCGGGCGGTGGGGGACGACGCCGGAGACGCAGTGGACGCCCTCGCGGCTCTGGTGCAGGGCCGTTTCGGAGAGGCCGAGTCCGACTACGAGATAGAGATCTGAAATGTCGCGCATCCTTGAAGGCGTAGGGGCATCGGCGGGGAGGGCTCTCGGGCCCGTCCACTGGATCGACTGGGACATTCCGCTCGTTCCGCATCGCACGATCCGTCCGGAGGAAGTCGCCGACGAAGTCGAGCGCTTCGCGCAGGCGCGGGCGCGGGCGCTGGAGCTCGTGTCGCACCTGCAGGCGGAGACCGCTCATCGGATCGGCCAATTCGAGGGCAAGGTGTTCGAGTCGCAGGCGATGATGATCGAGGATCCGGACCTGATCCAGGGAACATTGAGCTACGTCCGCGACAACTTCGTGTCCGCGGAGCGTGCGTTCGATTGGCAGGTCCTGGAGATGCGAATCCGGATGCAGGAATCCGCCCACGCCATGCTCGTGGACCGCCTCGCGGATCTTCACGACGTGCGCGTCCGCGTCCTTTCGCACCTGCTCGGTCGAGGCGATCCGGGGGATCTGGTCACCGACATGGATGAGCCGTCCATCCTGCTCGGAACCGAGCTCCCGCCAAGCATCGCAGCTCGCCTGGACCCGGCACGGATACTGGGCGTGGTCCTGTCGGGGGGGTCGCGCGGTGCGCATGGAGTCATCCTGGCCCGGGCTCTGGGCATACCTGTGATCGTTGCCGTTGGTCGGTCCCTGGACTCGATCGCCGATGGTGACCGCCTGCTCATCGATGGACGCACGGGGGAAATGAGGATCAATCCGAGCCCTCAGGCAGTGGAGGGATTTCACAGGGCGATCGCGCAGGCCACGCACCGCCGGGAGGCGCTTCAGAAGGTCGCCGGTCAACCGACGAAGACGAAGGATGGCGTTCAGACGGTGGTGCAGGCCAATCTCGAGCTCCCTCACGAAGCCGAGGAAGCTGCCCGACTGGGAGCGGACGGCGTGGGGCTGTTTCGAACGGAGTTCCTGGTCATCGGGAGGAGAGAGATTCCGGGAGAGGAGGATCAGCTGAGGGAATATCGTACGGTGCTGGAGGCTTTCCCGGGGCGGGAGGTCACCCTCCGCACGTTCGACATTGGCGGGGACAAGTTTCCGCTGTTTCTTCACCTGCCGCCGGAGGACAACCCGTATCTGGGCTGGCGCGGGATCCGGATCTGCCTGGACATGCCCGAGCTGTTCGGAAACCAGCTCAGAGCCGCGATTCGAGCCTCGGCCGACGGGAACATCCGTCTGCTCATTCCCTTCGTCTCGACGGTCGAAGAGATACAACGCACGCGCGACATGCTCACGGAGGCGTACGCCGCGTTGGGACAGGAGGATTCGGGCGCACGCGTACCGCTCGGTGTCATGGTCGAGACTCCCGCGGCCGTGGAGCTGCTGGACCTCCTGGCGCCGTACGTCGACTTCGTCAGTCTGGGGACGAACGACCTCACCCAGTACGTCCTGGCGGCGGATCGGGGCAACGGAAACCTGGGGAAGCTCTACGACCCGCTCCACCCGGCTCTCGTCCGCATGTACCGACGGGTGGTGGAGGAGAGTGTCCGACACGAGCTCGATCTCAGCGTGTGCGGGGAGCTCGCCGGAGATGTGTTGGGGGTGGCGGCGCTGCTCGGCCTGGGATACCGCAAGTTCAGCGTGGCCGTCACCGGACTTCCCGAGATCCGGGAGGTGCTGCGAAACGTGTCGGCCGAGGGCCTCAGTAATCTGATGCGGAAACTCGATCGGGCGGAGAGCGGCGACGAGATCAGGCGCGCGGTCGCGCGCTACCTGACCGAAAACGGAGTGCTCCCGGACCCCGTGCCGATCGGGTTGTCCGGGGAATAGGCCTCCGGTAGCTTGCCACCGCCGGTAGCGGACCATGTGAAGATCGGAGATCGAGTGGTTCCCGAAAGCCATCACCTGTTTACGTCCGAGTCGGTAACGGAAGGCCATCCGGACAAGGTCGCCGACCAGATCTCGGATGCCATCCTCGACTCGGTCCTCCAGGAAGATCCCGAGGGGCGGGTCGCGTGCGAGACTCTGGTCGCCAGGGGACTAGTGGTCCTGGCCGGCGAGATAACCACAAAGGCATCGGTCAGATACGCCGATGTCGCGAGAGACGTCGTTCGGGACATCGGCTACGACCGCGAGGATCACGGGTTCAGTTATCGTTCCTGTGCGGTCCTCGTGACGCTCGGAGAGCAATCGCCCGACATCGGCCGCGGTGTCGACACGGGCGGAGCCGGGGACCAGGGCATGATGTTCGGCTATGCGTGTGCCGAGACGGACACGCTGATGCCGATGCCGGTGTCGCTGGCGCACGGTCTCACGCGCAGGCTCGCGGAGGTCCGGAGGGACGGATCCCTGTCCTGGCTGCGCCCGGATGGTAAAGCACAGGTCACCGTGGAATACGGAGATCACGGACCGGAACGGGTGACCAACGTCGTCGTGTCCGCGCAGCACGATCCCGATGTGGGCATTTCGGAGCTCCGGGGGGCCATCCTCGAGCAGGTGATCGCTCCAGTCATGCCGCCGGAGCTGTATGACGCGGATCGAGTGGAGCACCACATCAATCCGACGGGCCGGTTCGTGATCGGAGGACCGATGGGGGACTCCGGGGTCACAGGTCGTAAGATCATTGTCGACACGTATGGTGGTGTCGGGAGCCACGGTGGAGGAGCGTTCAGCGGCAAGGATCCCTCCAAGGTCGACAGGTCGGCCAGCTACGCGGCGCGCTGGGTGGCCAAGAACATCGTCGCGTCAGGATTGGCGCAGGAGGTGGAGATCCAGCTCGCCTATGCGATCGGTGTCGATGACCCGGTATCGGTGATGGTCAATTCGTTCGGGACCGGGACGGTTCCGGACACTGCGCTGGAGACCGCGGTTCGGGATGTGTTCGATCTCAAGCCCCGTTCGATCATTCAGCAGCTGGACCTGAAACGGCCGATCTTCCGGCGCACGGCGAGCTACGGCCATTTCGGCCGCCAGCCGACGGACGATGGAGGGTTCAGTTGGGAGCGACTCGATCGGCAACGGGATCTACTCGACGCCATCGGCGTGTGACGGCCGTTCGATCCATCGACGGTTGTTTTCCAGAACAACAAGCGGAAGAGGGTATATATGTCTAACTCCACCGTTCCATGTGACATAGCCGATGCGTCGCTCGCCCGACAGGGTCGTCGCCGGGTGGAATGGGCCGATCGAACGATGCAGGTGCTGGGTCAGATCCGAGAGCGTTTCTCTGTCGAGAGACCCCTGGATGGGGTGCGCGTATCGGCCTGCCTGCACGTGACCACGGAAACGGCCAATCTGATGCGGACGCTGCAGGCGGGAGGAGCCGATGTGGTGCTGTGCGCATCGAATCCCCTCTCCACCCAGGACGACGTGGCCGCTTATCTCGTTGAGGAGTGCGGAATTTCGGTCTATGCGGTGCGAGGTGAGGACAACGATCGCTACTACCAGCACATCCGGGCCGCCCTGGCCCATCGGCCCAGCATCACCATGGACGATGGTGCCGATCTCGTGGGCTCCCTGCACATGATCGCACTGGATCGGCTCGACGATCTTGCTCCGCCGCTGAGGGCCTGGGTCTCAGGCCTCAGCAGAGAAGACCGGCGCTCCCTCGTATCGGGGGTGAAGGGATCGACGGAAGAGACGACGACCGGCATCATCCGGCTGCGCGCCATGGCCGCCGATGGCGTACTCCAGTTTCCGGTCGTCGCGGTGAACGATAGCCTCACGAAGCACCTGTTCGACAATCGTTACGGCACGGGCCAGTCCACTCTCGACGGCGTGATCCGGGCGACCAACATGCTCCTGGCGGGATCGACGGTGGTGGTGGCGGGCTACGGCTGGTGCGGTCGGGGCGTCGCGCAGCGGGCTCGCGGGGCCGGAGCGAAGGTGATCGTGACGGAGGTGGACCCCGTCGTGGCGCTCGAGGCGGCGATGGACGGTTTTCAGGTCGCCCCGATGGAGGAGGCGGCGCCGGTCGGAGATCTGTTCCTGACGCTGACCGGCAACACGCGCGTGATCAGGGAAGAGCACTTTCGAGTCATGAAGGACGGTGCGGTTATCGCCAATTCCGGCCATTTCGATGTCGAGATCGACATCCGGCGACTGCGCGATCTCAGCACGACCGAGCCGCGGGAGGTCCGGACGGAGGCCGTGGAGTACGTGGTCGAGGGCCGACGGATCGTGCTGCTGTCCGAGGGGCGCCTGATCAATCTGGCCGCTGCCGAGGGCCATCCCGCGGCGGTGATGGACATGTCGTTTGCGAACCAGGCACTGGCGGCGGAGTACCTGTTGAGTGAGCAGGGCGAGACATTGGACCGCCAGGTCCACAGGGTGCCGGCCGAGATGGATCGGGAGATCGCGCGGCTGAAGCTGGTAGCCATGGGCATCGACATCGATGTGCTCACGGAGGAGCAGGAGCATTACCTGTCCTCCTGGGATCTCGGAACCTGAGGGACCGGCGTCGGGGAGGACCAGACGAAGTGATTGAACTCGAGGTGGCCAGCCTGGGTCTCGACAAGGCGTCCAACACGCCGGTGGTGATCCTGCGGGAGGTCGGAGGCGAGAGACTCCTTCCAATCTGGATCGGTCCGGGCGAGGCCAGCGCGATCGCGATGGAGCTTGCTGGGATCAAGTTCTCCCGACCCCTCACTCACGACCTTCTGAACACGGTGGTCCGCAGTCTCGGAAGCGAGTTGGTGCGTGTGCTGATCACACGAGTGGTGGACAACACCTACTACGCTTCACTGATGCTGCAGCGCAACGGCGAGACGATCACCATCGATTCCCGGCCGAGCGACAGCGTCGCACTGGCCCTCCGGGCCTCCGCGCCAATCTTCGCCGACGCGGACCTGCTCGACCGCACAACGGTTGAAATCGAGGGGGCTTCTCTCGAGCCCGGCTTCGGCGGAGCAGCTGCCGGGGGGCCTGGAGCGTCAGAGCAGGAGGCGGCCCCGCCTGAGAAACTGAGGGACTATCTCAAGCGGCTCGACCCGGAGGACTTCGGCCGGTTCCTGCCGTGACCTCGATCGTGAGTAACCGGCTGTCCGGTTCGCGTCTTCCTGGTTCGTTGTCGCTCGCGGCCTCGCTCGTTCTTCTGTCCGTGCTCCCGGCTCGGGCGCAGGCGATTCGTGGGCGGGTCGCCCTGCCGGATTCGACTCCGGTGGTCGGTGCGAGGGTGGAACTGCATCGAGTGGGTGACGACGGTGGCGCTCTCCTCGATTCGACCATCAGCGGCGGATCGGGTGAATTCTCCTTCCCGCTGGATACGGCAGGAGCGCCTGGAGCCCTCTTCCTCGCGGCCGCCAGGTATCTGGATGTGCTGTACTGGGGACCTCCGATGCACGGAACGGCCGTCCCCTCGGAGGACGGTTACCTGGTACAAGTGTTCGACACCGTCGCGGTCCCGGGTCCGGTGGATTACCTCAGGACGACCATGCGTCACGTGGTGATCACTCCAACGGTGTCGGCCCTGCAGGTCTCTGAGATCATCGATGTGGCTGGCCCCCCGGATCGGACACTGGTCTCATCAGGCGATTCCATTGCGGTGTGGGAGACATCGCTGGCGGAGGGTGCGCACGCGGTGGTGTCGGAGGAGGGCGGCGTGCCACCGGAGGATCTCTTGCTCGGAAAGGGGAGCCTCGGCTTCCGCGGGGCACTGTCGCCGGAAGGGATCAGAGTCGCGGTCTCATACGTAGTGCCGTCGAGCGATTTCGTGCTTGACGTCGGTGATCCGACGGAGAGGTTGGAGGTCCTCGTCATGCCCCGTCCCGGACTGGACCTGAAGGTGAATGGGCTCGCCGAGGCGCCGACTGGAGCCGAGATGCGAATCCCGGTGCGCCGATTCACGGCGACGGATGTCGCTCGCGGTACCACGGTGTCCGTCAGGTCGTCGATTCGGCAGCCGGGTGACGGGCGTCCCTGGGCATGGCTGATCGCTGCGATCGTCCTCGGAGCCGCGGCACTCTTCATGGTGCGGCTCAACGCGCGGCACAGCTGACACGCCGTCCCCTCTTGCCCCTGCCGGTCGCCGGCTCCTATGATCTTCTGACAGTTTGACAGGGACGGGCGCACGGAAGTCGGTGAGAGTCCGACGCGGCCCCGCCACTGTGAGAGGGTTCGGGTCCGAGGTGCGGACTCGCTCCGCCGCGATTCAGCCACTGGGTCTTCCCGGGAAGGCCGCGGCCGAGCCCTTGAGCCAGGAGACGTGGCCTGTCCTTGCCCAAAGTCGCTCTTCGCGGGAAGGGTGTGGGCGAGCCACGAGCGTAGTGACTCGGTCATGCCCGCCCTTTCTCTGAAAGGACGGGTTTCTTGCGTTACCGGCCTTTGCTGTGGGCAGGCGTGATCCCTTGCCTCCTGGCAGGTGTCACGGATCTCCCGGCGCAGGCGGCCCCGATCCGGATCGTGGATGACGCGGATCGCGAGGTAGTCCTTCTCGGGAGTCCACGCCGCATCGTCTCCCTGGTCCCCGTGGCTACGGAGATCATCTTCGACCTCGGGGAGGGCGCCCGGGTCGTCGGCAGATCTCGCTACGACGACTATCCGCCAGGAGTGTTGTCCGTCCCGGACGTGGGCGACGCTATTCGACCGTCCGTCGAAACGGTCCTGCGTCGTAAGCCCGATCTCGTGATCCTCGTCGGAGGGTCGGACAACGCTTCGGGCGTCCGGGAGATGCAGCGTCTCGATGTCCCCTTCATCGTCGTTCGGTTCAACACCCTCGACGACCTGCGGTCGAACGTCCGGAGATTGGGCCGAATCCTGGGGCGGGAGGAGGCTGCGGAAGAGCTGTGGGGCGAAGTGGCGGACGATCTCCAGGCTGTCCGTGAAGCGGTGGCCGGTCTGCCGAGGCCGAGCGTGTATTACGACGTCGGCTATCCCCCGGCCTTCACGATCGGCTCGGGCAGCTACCTGGACGAGCTCATTTCGATCGCGGGTGGACGTAACGTGTTCGGGGATCTGCCCGCGCCCTCACCTCGAGTAAGCCTCGAAGCCATCATCGCTCGGGACCCGGTCCTGATCATTTATCCGGTCGGTGCGCTGGACAGCGCGCGTTCAGTCGGACCGGGAGAGCGCCCGGGATGGAGCAACCTGCGGGCCGTCCGGGACTCGGCGGTCGTCACCGTGCCGTCCGCGGTCGTGCACCGATTGGGACCGCGGGTCGGCATGGCGGCCCGCCTGCTCGCGGTGGCGATTCACCCCGAGCTTAGCGGCGAGCTCGCACCGTGATACGCAGGTGGCTGGCGCTCGCTGCGTTGCTCGTGACTTCTCTGGCCATCGGCATGCTGGCCGGCCCGGCGGATCTCTCCCCGCGAGAGTGGTGGCAGGCTCTGGCGGGGAGTCCCGGGCCGGCGGCCACGATACTCTGGCGCGTGCGTCTTCCGCGGGTGGCCACCGGCGCGCTGACCGGAGGCATGCTCGCCGTATCCGGCGTGGTATTTCAAGCGCTGCTGAGGAATCCGCTGGCGGAGCCGTATCTGCTCGGCGTGTCGTCCGGCGCGGCCCTGGGCGCGGTCAGCGCCCTGGCGCTCGGGCTTTCCGGATCGGCCTACTTCGCCCTTCCGGTCGCGGCGCTGGCGGGCGCTCTGGTCGCCATCGCGATCGTCTTCGAGGTGGCTCGTGTGGGAAGCAGGCTCGATACGCAAGTGTTGCTGCTCGCGGGAGTCGTCGTCAGCGCCTTCTTCGGTGCCTGCGTCCTGTTGATTCTCACGTTCGTGTCAACCGAGACCCTGCGTTCCGCGTTCTTCTGGACGCTGGGCAGCCTGAGCGGGGCATCCGGCGGCATGATACTGGCCATGGCCGCGTACTCCGTTCCGGCGTTGGTCGTCCTGTTCGGACTCAGCCGACATCTGAATGCTCTCGCGCTCGGAGAGGAGACCGCGGCGTATCTCGGAACCGAGGTCGAAAGGGTGAAGCTGCTGGCCTTCTTCCTCGCGTCCCTCCTCGCGGCGGCCGCCGTCTCGGTTGCTGGAGTGATCGGGTTCGTCGGTCTCGTGGTCCCTCACGCCGTGCGGCTGTGGGGAATCCGAGACCATCGAGTCCTGACGCCCGTTTCGTTTCTGGTCGGTGCGGCCGCACTGGTTCTCGCGGATGCGGTGGCGCGGACGGTTGCGGCGCCGATGGAGATCCCGATCGGAGTCGTCACGGCCTTCCTCGGGGTACCGATGTTCCTCCTCCTGCTTCGCCGGGCGGTGCGGACGTGATCTGCAAACTGGACCGAGTCAGCTTCCGTTATCCCGCCCGCCCGGTGAACGCCGTCACCGAGGTCAGCCTCGAGGTCGCG
>CANPVW010000094.1 GCA_947581745.1 Candidatus Benthicola azotiphorus | reverse complement strand
TCGATCGAGGACTGGAGTGCCGCCCGCCGCGCCGGGTCGGCCAGGTAGGACAGCTGGGAGTCCGTCACCGTGAGGCCGTTGGCGGCCAGAAAGGCCCTCGCAGCCGTCTCATCGAATTGTCCGCGACCGGCGCCGAACACGGAGTCGGCCTGTGCGAAGAATCGGTCCACGTTGGCCAGCGCGCTGTCCGCCGCGCTGCTTTCCAGAATGTAGACCGGAAGAACCAGGCGCTCGGCGTCCTCCCGCTCGCGCGCGAGCTGGTCCGGTGGCTTCGGGACGGTGAAGTCGAACGCCGCGATCACGTCCTCCGTCGCGACGGCGCCCTCCTGCGCGTCCACCGTCTGAGGCAGAGTGCGATCCCGGAACGCCAGGGGGATCACGACCGCGACCGCGATCACCACGAGGACCCGGAAGCCGTGGTGGAAGAGCTGGTCGCGCCAGCCTTCTCCCGGCCGCCGATCGATCGCGCGGGCAGCGTCGCGCCACGTCTCACGGAACCGCGCTGCGCTCATCCGCCTCGCTCCACCCCGTTGTCGTGATCGGCATACGCCCGGATGATCTCCTTCACGAGCCGGTGCCGAACGACGTCCGACTCGGTCAGGTACACGAAGTCGATGCCTTCCACGGACTGCAGGATGCGCTCGATCTCCAGCAGCCCTGACTCTTCCGGACGCGGGAGGTCGATCTGGGTCTTGTCGCCCGTGATCACGGTCCTCGAATTCAGCCCGAGGCGCGTGAGGAACATCTTCATCTGCGCCGCCGTCGCATTCTGAGCCTCGTCCAGGATCAGGAAGGCGTCTGACAGGGTCCGCCCCCGCATGTAGGCGAGAGGCGCGATCTCGATCGCGTGCTCCTCGATGGCCCGCCGCATCCGGTCCGACGGCATCATGTCCTCGAGGGCATCGTACAGGGGTCTCAGGTAGGGATCCACCTTGTCGCGTATGTCCCCGGGCAGAAAGCCGAGCGCCTCTCCGGCTTCTACCGCCGGCCGGGTGAGGATGATGCGCCGGACGCGCTTGCGTGCGAGCGCGTCGACCGCCATCGCCACGCCGAGGTATGTCTTGCCGGTGCCCGCCGGTCCGATCCCGACCACGATGTCGTTCGCCCGGATCGCCGCGAGATAGTCCTTCTGACCACGCGACTTAGGTCTAATCACCTTACGTGCCCCGGGAAGTGCGACGACTTCCTCGTCCGTCTCCGTGGCCGCCTCCAGCGGCTCGCGTTCCGCCTCGGCGAAGAACCGCTCCACGTCCGCCAGGTCGAAGGAGCGCCTCAGCTGGGCCATGCGAATCATCCGCTGGGCGACGGGCGTGCAGCGCTCGACGGCTTCGACGTCCCCGGACAGGATGAGCTGATCGCTGCGCAGAATGACCCGCAGGTCGCCCAGCCGGGCCAGTGCCTTCAGGTGGACGTCGTTCACGCCGGCGAGCAGGAGCTCGTCGGCCCCGTCCGCCGACAGGCGATGCTGGATGACCGGGGCCTCCACCGACCCGGAGCCCGGTGCGCCCGTTTCGCTCATCGCTCCGCCCTCCCCTCCGCAACGAGGCGGATGCCGAGATCCGCCAGCAGCTCTTCAGCCACGGGCGAGGGCGCGCCTTCCATCAGCCCGCGGGCCGCCGTCGTCTTCGGGAAGGCGATCACGTCGCGAAGCGAGGGAACGCCCACCATCAGCGCGACCAGCCGGTCGAGCCCCAGGGCGAAACCGCCGTGCGGAGGCACGCCGAAACGGAACGCTTCGAGGAGAAACCCGAATCGGTCGTCCACCTGCTCGGGCGTCATGCCGAGCGCTCCGAGGATCGCCCGCTGCAGCTCCGGCTCGTGGCAGCGGATGCTTCCGCTCGCCAGCTCCGTGCCGTTGAGCACCAGGTCGTACGCCCGTGAACGTACGGCGAACGGGTCCGAGGCCAGCTCCGCGGGCGTGACGTCGACCGGCATCGTGAACGGGTGGTGACTCGCCGTCGGCACTCCCGTCTCCGGGTCCGCCTCGAACAGGGGAAACTCGGTCACCCACAGCCACTCGTCGCGCTCGGAGACCGCCCCCCTCTCGCTCGCCAGATCGCGGCGCAGCGCGTCGAGCGCCGGTGACGTCTCGACGTCGGGGCCGGCCACGAGAACGAGCAGGTCACCCGGGGCCATTCCGTGCTCCGAGCGCAGCAGCAGCCCCGCCTGTTCGTCGACGGCGCGCGCCGCCGGACCCGAGTATCCGTCCTCGGCGCACTTCAGCCACAGGGCTCCCCTGGCCCCGGCGGCCCGGGCCGTCTGGTTGATCCCGTCCAGGCGCGAGCGGGAGAGCGAGGCTCCCCCGGGCACGGCGAAGCCTCTCACTCGGCCCCCGGCCGCCACGACACCGTCGATGATCCCGAAGCCCCGTCCGGCGAGCAGGGGGGAATAGTCGCGGATCCGCCACTCGATCCGCAGATCCGGCTTGTCGGTGCCGAAGGACTCCATCGCCTCGGACCACGTGATGCGAGGAAACGGGACCTCCAGAGTCCGGTCCAGAGTGGACGCGAACATGTCCGCGAGCATTCGCTCGCAGGCGGCGAACACGTCCTCCTCTCCCACGAAGGCCATCTCCACGTCGATCTGGGTGAACTCCGGCTGTCGATCGGCCCTGAGGTCCTCGTCGCGCAGGCAGCGGGCGATCTGGAAGTAACGATCGAAGCCGGACACCATCAGCAACTGCTTGTAGAGCTGAGGCGACTGCGGCAGCGCGTAGAACTCGCCGTGGTGGATGCGGCTCGGGACCAGGTAATCCCTGGCGCCTTCCGGAGTTCTTCGTGTGAGGAACGGCGTCTCCACCTCCAGGAAGCCCTGCCGTGAGAGAGAGGCGCGCGCCGCGTTGGTGGCCAGGTGACGCACCACGAAGTTCCGCTGGAGCTCCGGTCGGCGGAGATCCAGCACCCGGTGCCGGAGCCTCAGCTCTTCGGATGGCAGGTCCTCCCCGGGCGGCACCGCGACGAGAATCGGCAGCGGGTCCGAGGATGCGAGGATCTCCATCCCGCGCACCCGGATCTCCACCCCGCCCGTCGTCATTTCCGGGTTCACCGCATCCGGTGGACGCGCTTCGACCTCCCCCTCGATCCACAGGACGTCTTCCGGATTCAGGGCCGCTGCGGCGCCGACGACTTCCGCCGGCGTCCCTTCCGGCTCGAATGCCAGCTGCACGACCCCCGTACGATCGCGTAGCAGCACGAACTTGACCCCGCCCGTGTCACGGCGCCGATGCACCCAGCCCGCGAGCTTCACGGACTTCCCGACCCACGTGGCGTCCACCAGTCCGCATGGCACGTCCCGGTACTTCGTCGCCCCGGGCAGACCGCGAAACGCGTCGCGATCGATCATCGTCCCCGTCCCGGCGCTTCCCTCTTGATTCAGGACTCCTCCTTCTCTTCCGCTGGCGGCGTTCGCTCCGTCTCCCCGAGCGCGCTCCACACTATCATACCCAGGGCGAGGCCGATCGTCGCGCCCACCACGTCGGCGGCCCAGTCCGCAGCGCTGGCGTCCCTCGCCGGGAGCCACAGCTGGTGCGTCTCGTCGAGCAGCGAAAAGACCGCCAGTCCCAGCGCGCCCAGCGTCCAGGCACCGGCGCTCCGCCGTCCGGCGGACGACAGTGCGGCCCCGACCAGCCAGCCCAGCACCAGGTACATGACTCCGTGCACCAGCTTGTCGATCCCCGGAACAGGCACGTGCAACGCCGTGTCGGGGATCGGGACCGTCGTGGCGACGAGAATCAGCACCGCCCAGGCGGCGACCGATCTCCAGGAGCCGACGAGCTCCTTCAAGCGCCGGCCGCCACGATCAGCTCGTGGAATCGTCCGGCGTCCTCCGCATTCACTAGCCGGTCGAGAAGCTCGGTGTCCCGCAACGTCCGGCTGAGATGGCCCAGGGCCTTCACCTGAGAGCCGGCGGCCGACGGAGGTCCGACCATCAGCACGACCAGACGCACCGGGCCTCCGTCCATCGAATCGAAGTCTATCGGCTTCCGCGTCGTGCCCGCCACGATCTCGAGCGTCTCGAGCCCCCTGCACTTCCCGTGCGGAAGCGCGAGCCCGTCCCCGACGCCGGTGGACAGCACCTCTTCGCGCTCGACCACGACCCGGTGGATGTCGGCAGCCCGATCGGGAACGTCGGCCGCGCTGGCGAGGAAGCAGCACATCTCCCGGAGTATCGCGGGCTTGTCCAGGGAGTCCAGGGGCACCTTGATTCGCTCCTCGGTCAGATACGAGGACAGCGTGAGGGGCGGGCCTGGAGAGCGGGTACCCGTAGCCGAGCTCCGGAGGCGTGGGAATCTGGCGGAGGCGACCTGTTCGTGCCCCCGAATTCGCGGTCGCTCAAGATACCGGCGGGCCAGAAAGGCAGCAAGGCGACCCTTGCGCACCGACCTGCGGACCGGGATCCTCTCTCGCATGTCACGGAACGATGCCGCCGTCAGGCCGCACGAGCTGCTGGGCCACCTGCCCGGTGACTTCGGATCGATCCTCGGACCCGCCCTCGACGGGCTCGGAGAGCCAGCTTACCGCGCCCGGCAGATCGCGAGCTGGGTGTTCGAGCGGTACGCGGCCGGGTTCGACGAGATGACGAACCTGCCGTCGGACCTGCGGGAGAGCCTGTCGGCGTCATTCTCCGTGTCTCCGCTCGAGATGGCGTTCGAGGCCCGCTCGCGGGACGGCACGGTGAAGCACCTGTGGCGCCTGCGGGACGGCGAACAGGTGGAATCGGTGCTGATTCCGTCCCGGGAGCGCGTCACCCTGTGTCTGTCGTCGCAAGCCGGGTGCGCCCTCGGCTGCCGGTTCTGCGCCACCGGCGACTTCGGGTTCAGGCGCCAGCTGAGCGCCGCCGAAATCGTGGCTCAGTTCCGCGACTCCGAGCGGATCGCCCGAAACGCCTTCGGACGCGGGATCGCCAACGTCGTCTACATGGGGATGGGCGAGCCGATGGCGAACCTCGAAGCGGTCCTCGAGTCACTGACGCTGCTGCACGAAGGGTTCGGCTTCGGCGCGCGCAGAATCACCGTGTCCACGGTAGGACTGGTACCGGGGATTCGCGCCCTGGCCGCGAGGCCGGAGCCCTTCCGTCTCG
>CANPVW010000093.1 GCA_947581745.1 Candidatus Benthicola azotiphorus | reverse complement strand
GCTCCCGCTCGAAATGTGTTCGCGGTGTATGCGCTACGCCGCGCTGATCGTCTGCCTCGCCCAAGTCTACGCTCGCCCGTTCGCCAAACCTGGAAGATGGGACGCTCCGATGCGTAAAGCCCACTATAGTCAAACCGTGAGGAAGCGGAAGGTGCTACAGCGCGGGGCGCTGTCCTGGCCGCTCCCCATAGTCACTGATGCTATATTGAGCTCCCAATGAATACCTATCGTCTATCCGGGCGGAGGCTCGGCCTGGCGGGGCTGGCGGCGGCGCTCCTGTCAACGATGCCAGCCGGGGCGAGGTCGGCTGCGGGTCAGGAAACGGGAGCAGCGTCCACGGCCACACTCTCCGCCGAGGCGCTGCTGGACACGCTGCGTGCCACGGTCGACAGCGTCGACGTTCTGCAGTCCATCGAGTTCACGGATCCGGCAGCGGACGTCGAGTTTCTGCGCCTGCTCGTGCTCGAGCAGTTCTCGCTGCGGCAGCGGGTGCTGGAAACGATGGCCGACCTCTTGCGCGGGGCCGATCCTGGCAGCCTGCCCGCGGATTCCATTCGGACGGTCTTACGCGGGCACATCACGGATCATCTCGATCTGATCGAAAGTGGCCTCGAGTCCCTGGACCGGGACTACGAGCGCCTGCGACGCGAGCGGTCGAGATCGACGGCTGAGGAACTCGGTACGCTCGAGTCGGAGATCCGGAGCTCGCGCGCGTGGGCCGATTCGTTGATCCGGTACGAGGCGTTCGCGCTGAGCATCTCGGACAGTCTGCAGCTGGGCCTCGAGGACCGGTGGGAGAGCTTCGAGCAGCGCCTGCACAACATCGCCGAGACGTTGACCGGCCGTCTTCATCTCGCTGCTGCCGACAGGGAAACCCTCGAGGAGCAGATCGATCTTGACGAGGGGGCGGACTCACCCGAGTCGGAAACAGCCGGCTTGAGGCTGCGCCTGGCGGCCCTCGAGACCCGGATCGAAGGGATCACGGGCACGATGAACACCGTGATCGAGATCCTCCGGCATCGCGGAGTCGAGACGGCTGCGTATGAAGAGATCGTGATCCAGACGACCGGAGAAGTGACGGGCGAAGTCCTGGAGTGGGGTGTCCTGACGCGACTGGCCAGGGACTTCGCTTCCGACACGTGGCAGTTTCTCCGTCACAACGCCGGTACGGTCTTCGTCCGCACTCTGATCGTCGTGTTCTTCATCGTCCTGTTCCGAGTCACCTTCGGCCTGTTGTGGCGTCTGGCCATGGTGATCCGACCGGCCCACGGCTCACGCCTGGTCAGGGATCTCGTCGGGAGGACGCTGCGGCCCCTGTCCATCTTGGTCGGACTGATCGCCGGCCTGTCGTTCATCGGTGTGCAGACCACGACCCTCCTCGCGGGCCTGGGCGTCGCCGGTCTCGTCGTCGGGTTCGCCCTCCAGGACTCGCTTTCCAACCTGTTCGCGGGTTTCGCGATCCTCGCGAACCGTCCGTACGACATGGACGACGTCGTCGAGGTGGCGGGCGTGATCGGAACGGTCAGGGCCATGGGTCTGTGGACGACGACCGTGATGCGTTTCGACGGTCGTCGACTCATGGTCCCCAACCGGAGCATCTGGGGCTCGAATATCGAGAACTGGACCGTTGAAGAACGCCGGCGAGTCGACTGTGTGGTTCGCATCGGATACGGTGCGGACCTGGAAAGGGCGCTCGTGGTTCTCGAGCAGCTGCTGCGGGACGATCCACGAGTGCTGGAGGATCCGGCTCCCCACGTCTGGGTGAGCTCCCTCGACGAGTCGTGGGTCGAGCTGAAGGTGTGGGGATGGGTGAAGTCCGAGGACTGGTGGCCTCTGTACTCCGAGCTCCGGCGACTGGTTCGCCTGAAGCTGGCGGATGAGGGAATCGAAGTGCCCGCGCGGCGATACGAGCAAGTGCGCGCGACGCAGAATGGACCTCCGGGGGCACCCGAGGCCGCCGATCCAGCCGGTCGCTGAGCCGACGCCGGCGCAAGTGTGGGAGGGGCCGCCCCGAAAGGGACGGCCCTCATCACACTGCCGACCCGCCGGTGGCGTCAATCGGTCTGCCGTATGGCTTCGACCTCCAGAACGATCTTCACTTCGGTACCGACGAGAACGCCCCCTGCTTCGAGAGCCTGATTCCATGTAAGGCCGAAGTCGCGCCTGTCGATCGCCGTTTCGGCGGAAAAACCGATCCGCTCGTTGCCCCACGGGTCGATGCCTCGTCCCGTCTCCGTGACGGAGAGCTCCACCTCCCGGGTGACACCGCGAATCGTCAGGTCGCCCTTCACCAGCAGCTTCCCCGGGCCCTGGCTCCTGACGGACGTGCTTCGCAAGGAGAGGGTGGGGAAGCGCTCCGCCTCGAGAAAGTCGGCCGAGCGCAGGTGCTCGTCACGCTGTGCCTGGTTGGTATTGATGCTCCCGGCCTGCACGACGGCTTCCACACGTGACTGTTCGACCGCGCCCGGGGGGCCGAGGACCACCGTACCCTCAACCTCCTCAAACCGCCCTCTGACTCTGGCGAACATCATGTGCTTGATCTCGAATCCGACTTCGCTGTGCTGCGCGTCGATGTTCCAGGTCGTCGTCTGGGTCTCCACCATGGTCAGGGTGCTCATGCTATCCTCCCTTGTAATTGTGATCACACTATCTGTTTGAACACATATTGGCCCAATAAAACAGGCCTCCGGCGCCAGCGCTTTCAGGCCATTCGCTCCCGGGACTCCTCGAGCAGTTCCGCGAGCCTGCGGAGGTCACCCTTCTTCATGTGACCGAGCAGCTCTTCGTGCATCTTCGTGACGGGCTCATCCAGGAAAGCCAGTTTCGCCAGTCCCCTCCCCGTGATTCGAGCGGTCACGAAGCGACGGTCTTCGTCATTCCGGTCCCGGGCGACGAGCCCGGCTTCCACCAGGCGATCCAAGAGGCGTGTCACATCCGGAACCGCCTTCAGCATCCTGTTTCCAACCTCGTTTCGGCACAGTCCTTCCTCTCCCGCGCCTCGGAGGATTCTCAGCACGTTGTACTGCGTAAGGGTGAGGCCGTGCGGCTTCAAGCGCTCGGCGACCGCGTGCTCGAGGAGAGCTGCGGTGCGCAGGATGTTGAGCGAGACCTCTTCCTCGGTGCTGGAGAAGCCTTTCGAGCTTCGAATTTCAGTCTTCAGT
>CANPVW010000092.1 GCA_947581745.1 Candidatus Benthicola azotiphorus | reverse complement strand
CGACATCTTCGCCTTCTGCTCGGAGGAACTCCCGCGCTGGAACAGCATCTCTATCAGCGGCTATCACATGCGGGAGGCCGGAGCGACGGCCGCACAGGAAATCGCCTTTACTCTCGCCAATGCACGAGAGTACGTTCGCCGGGCCCTGAACCGGGGCCTGGAGATAGAAGAATTCGCCCCCCGCCTCAGCTTCTTCTTCGCCGCTCACAACCACCTGTTCGAGGAGGCGGCAAAGTTCAGAGCCGCGCGCCGTCTGTGGGCGCGGATGATGCGAGATGAATTCGGAGCTTCGGACCGCTGCAGTCGCCTGCGCTTCCATACGCAGACCGGGGGCTCGACGCTCACGGCCCAGCAGCCGCTGAACAACGTGGTCCGAGTCACCGTTCAGGCTCTTGCCGGAGTGCTGGGAGGAACGCAGTCGCTGCACGCCAACAGCTACGACGAGGCGCTGGCCCTTCCGGCGCCGGAGGCGGCGCGGCTGGCGCTCCGCACGCAACAGGTGCTGGCGGAGGAATCAGGTGTCAGGGACACCGTCGACCCGCTCGGTGGCTCCTACTACGTGGAAGCGATCACCGACCAACTCGAAGATCGGGCGACCGCGTACCTCGAGCGCATCGAGGTTCTCGGAGATGTATCCGCGGCGGTCTCGTTCATGATAGAGGAGATCCATCAGGCCGCCTACGCGTGGCAACTCGAGGTCGAGAGCGGTGAGAGACGCATCGTCGGGGTGAACGCGTACGTCGAGGATTCGCCGCCGCCGGCGATGCCGCACGTCGACTACTCGGCCCTTCAGGACGCTCAGCGCCGACGATTGGAGGAGGCAAAGGCGGGCCGCGACGAAGGATCGGTGGCACGAGCACTCGATGCGGTCGCCGGAACCGCCGAAAGCGACAGCAACCTCTTGCCGGTCCTGATCGAAGCGGTGAAAGTCAGGGCCACGCTGGGTGAGATCAGCCAGCGCCTGCGTCAGCTGTGGGGCGCCTACCGCGCGGTCTGACACGAAGACGAGCAACATGGGAAAGGGACTCATGCCGACGTACGAATACGAATGCTCAGACTGCGGACATGCCTTCGAGCAGTTCCAGCGGATCAGCGACGCCCCCCTGGAGGTGTGTCCGGAGTGCGGCGGCCGCGTCCGACGCCTGATTTCCAGAGGCGGGGGACTCGTCTTCAAGGGGCCCGGCTTCTATGCGACCGATTATGGGAGCAGCAAGGGCGGCGACGAGAGATCCAGCGCAAAGAAGGACGCCGGGAAGAGCGAGGCCGGAGGGTCGGGAGAGTCGGGGAAGGGGAGCTCGGGTGACGGCGGCTGATATCCGAAGCGGACCGGCGCGCCGGCTCGCCGACGCCCTGAAGAGGGCCGCCGTGGAGATCGGCGCACCCGCGGACTTCGATCCGCAGGTTGAGCGACCCGCGGATCCATCGCACGGGGACCTCGCCTCGAACGTTGCCCTCGTGTTGTCCGGGAGGCTGGGAAAGGCGCCCCGTGACCTTGCAACGGCCATCGCGGACCGCCTGAACCTGGATTCGACAGGGGTGTCCGATCTGAGCGTTGCCGGGCCGGGCTTCCTGAACTTCCGGCTGTCGGACCAGGTGCTGCGCGACGGTCTGCGCTCGGTACTGGAAAGCGGGCCGGACTGGGGACGCTCGGATGCGGATCAGGCCCTGCGCTACAACGTCGAGTTCGTATCCGCGAACCCGACGGGACCGCTTCACGTGGCACACGGAAGGGGAGCGGCCATCGGAGACGCGACTGCCTCGCTCCTCCAGTGGACCGGACACGAAGTCACGCGCGAATTCTACGTGAACGACGCCGGCCGTCAGATCGAGCTGCTGGGCGAATCGATCGAAGCCCGCCGCCGCGAGCAGAAGGGACTGCCGTCCAGCATGCCGCAGGGGGGGTATCAGGGCGAGTACGTGCGTGAGATCTCGAGCCGTCTGGTGGAGGAGCTGGGAGAGTCGGCGCTCGAGGCGCTCCCGGACGAAGAACGAGTGCGTCTGTTCAGCGAGAGGGCCGCCCGGATCCTCCGTGACGAACAGGCCAGCGATCTCGCGGCGTTCGGCATCCGCATGGATCGGTGGTTCGAGGAATCGTCTCTGTTCTCTACCGGCGATGTCGAGGGACTGCTGAGCCGGATGATGGAATCAGGGAGGGCGTATCGGGCGGACGGGGCTGTCTGGCTGCGCACCACAGATCTGGGCGACGAGAAGGATCGTGTCCTCGTCAAGAGCGATGGGTCGCACACGTACTTCGTCTCCGACATCGCCTATCACCTCGACAAGGCAGCGCGCGGGTTCGAACGAGCGATCGACGTATGGGGAGCCGATCACCACGGACACGTTCCACGAATGCAGGCGGCCCTGACGTCTCTGGGACTCGCGGAGGACTTTCTCGAGGTCCTCCTGATACAGCTCGTGACGGTGATGCGTGGTGGCGAGGAGGTACGGATGTCGAAGAGGGCGGGGCAGTTCGTCACCCTCCGGGACCTGTTCAACGAGACCGGGACGGACGTCGCGCGCTACTTCTTCCTCATGAGGCGAGCGGAAGTCCCGATGACGTTCGATCTGGACCTGGCGCTGGACACTTCCGACGCGAATCCAGTGTATAAGGTGCAGTACGCTCATGCGCGGATGTGCAGTGTGTTCACGCGCGGGCAGGTGGATCCGGAGACCCTCTCGCCGAGCGACGCGGATCTGAAACAGCTGGATCCGGGAACGGAGCGCCGGGTGCTGCTGAGCGTGCTCCGGTTTCCGGAACGGGTGCGCGCCGCGGCTGAAGCGAGGGCTCCCTACCAGGTCTGCAACTACCTCGAAGACCTGGCCGGTGCCGTGAATTCGTGGTACCACGAGGGGAATCTGGACCCAACGAGGCGACTCCTGGCCGAGGGACCGAGCCGGCCGGTCCGACTCGCTCTGGCCAGGGCCGTGCAGCTGACGCTGAGCTCGGGCCTGAGACTGCTCGGCCTCACGGCGCCGGAGCGTCTCGAGAGGGAGGACGATTGAAGCGAACTCCGGACCGTCTCAGTTACGCCGAGGCCGGCGTGGACATCGCGGCGGCGGAGGGACTCACCCGACGTCTCGCACACCTGGCGGAATCGACCAGGTCGGAAGGGGTACAGGGCCGATTCGGTTCGTTCGGGGGCCGTTTCAGGATCAGCGAGGACGCGGAGCTCGTGGCCAGCGCGGACGGGGTCGGCACGAAGGTGCTGGTCGCGAGGGCTGCGGATAGGCACGGAACCGTCGGTGAGGACCTGGTCAATCACTGCGTCAACGACATCCTGACCGAGGGCGCAGTTCCACTGTTCTTCCTTGACTACTTCGCCTGCGGGACGCTGGAGCCCGACGTAGCGTTCGACGTCATTTCCGGCATCGCCCGCGGCTGCCGGGAGAACGGGTGCGCACTTCTGGGCGGCGAAACGGCGGAAATGCCCGGCGTGTACGCGCCCGGCGATTACGATCTGGCCGGCTTCATCGTCGGTCGCGTCTCGCTCCCGGTGCCCGGACGGGATTCGGTATCGGAAGGGGATCTCCTCATCGCACTTCCCTCGTCCGGCCTGCACACGAACGGCTACAGTCTGGCTCGCAAGGTGGTCTTTGAACGTCTGGGGCTGGGCCTCGGCGACGAGCTCCCGGGAACGGGAGAGTCCGTCGCCGACGTTCTGCTCCGGGTTCACGTTTCCTACCTGCCGTTCCTCCGAGCCTCGTGCGACAGGGGCGCGATCAGGGCTCTGGCTCACATCACGGGCGGTGGGATACCCGGCAATCTCTCGCGGATCCTGCCAGGTGACTGTGATGCTCGAGTCGATGTCAGCACCTGGGACCCGGGGCCGCTGTTCGGTCTGCTGGGAAGGGAGAGCGGTCTCGAGATCGACGAACTGTACGGGACCTTCAACATGGGCGTCGGAATGATCGCAGCCGTGTCTCCGGACGAGGTGCGGCAGGTGCTCAGCGAGATCGATTGCGAGGGGGGTACAGGCTTCGTGTGCGGCGTGGTTGCGAGAGGCACTGGCAACGTCGTGCTGGAGCGAGCCGGATGAAGATGGACGATCGGGCGGTGTGTGACGAGCTGCACATGGACCACGCCCTGGCTCTCGCCCGGATGGGTTGGGGACAGGTGTCTCCCAATCCGCTCGTGGGTGCCGTGGTGGTAGCTGGAGGGGAGGTGATCGGAGAGGGCTTCCACGCTCGGTACGGGGAGAGTCATGCGGAAGTGAACGCGCTCCGCGAGGCCGGCGACGGAGCGCGGGGAGCGACCCTCTACGTCAACCTCGAACCGTGTGCCCACGAAGGCCAGACGCCTCCGTGCACCGACGCAATCATCCGGGCCGGGATCAGGCGCACCGTGTACGGATGCAGAGACGTGGACCCGCTTGCGGCGGGGGGAGCGAACGTGCTCCGTGAGGCTGGTGTGGAAGTACGGGGTGGGGTTCGTGCTGGTTCGGCGGCGCGACTCAACGGGCCGTTCATCTGGCACCACGTCGGATTCGGTCCATGGATCTCCGTGAAGCTGGGCCTGTCGCTCGATGGCCGCATTGCGGGACGCCCGGGTCTGCGCACCCGGATCACGGGAGACGAGGCAGAATCGTACGTGCACCGGCTGCGAGCGGCACACGACGCGGTGATGGTCGGCGGCCGTACCGTGCGGGTCGACGATCCGCTGCTCACCGTGCGACTGGCTCCGCCCCCCCGGGTGCCGCCGTCCAGAGTCGTGCTGGACCCGGATCTCGAGCTTCCGACGGACAGCCGACTGGCAGACACCGTGGAGGAAGCGCCGGTCGTCGTGTTCTGCAACGAGGACGCAGCGACGGGTCGCCGCCGCGCGCTCGAATGGAAGGGTGTCGAGGTGGTGCCGGTGCCGCGCGCCTCCGCCGGGTTGGATCTCGGGGCCGTGATGCTCGGGCTGGAATCCCGCGGGGTGCGCTCCGTCCTTGTCGAGGGAGGTGGGCGACTCGTGGCCGGCCTGATGCAGGCGGGGCTGGTCAGGCGGCAGTATCTCATCTACGCGCCCGTGGTAATAGGAGAAGAGGGAGTGCCGTCGATTGGGGCGAAAGATCTGCCGGGGAAGCAGGACTGGAGTGTGGCGGCGAGGACTGCGCTGGGCGAGGATACGTTGCTCGAGCTGGAGGACCGGAAGGCGCGCGAAGCGCTCATGGAGGCGGCCTGATGTTCACTGGACTCGTGGAGACGATGGGGCGGGTGCTCGAACGTGAGGATTTCGAGCAGGGGGTCCGCTTCAGGCTGTCGGCTCCGGATCTGACTGGACTGCTGGCGGACGGCGACAGCCTGGCGATCGATGGAGTATGCCACACGGTCTTCGACATCGAAGGCGCGCAGTTCACGTTCGAGTCCGTGCGCACGACGCTCTCCCGTACGACCCTGGGCCAGTTCGTTCCCGGACGAGAGGCCAACCTGGAGAGAGCGGTGCGAGCCGGCGAGCCGATGGGTGGCCATCTCGTCCAGGGGCACGTGGACGGGGTCGGGGTGGTGGACGGGATCGAAAAGGCGGGCGAGACTGTGTTCATCCGGTTTCGGATGCCGGAGGAGGTCGCCCGCTTGACCGTCCTGTACGGTTCGATAGCGATGGACGGCATCAGCCTCACGGTGAACAGCCTCTTTCACGACGTCGCGGAAGTGGCAATCATTCCGTATACATGGGATCATACCAATGTCGGTCGGCTCTCCGAGGGATCCGAGGTGAACCTGGAGGCGGACCTCGTAGGAAAATACGTGGACCAGCTGCTGCGGCCGTATCGCGAGTCGACGGCCTGATGCACAACCCCGAGGAGGGTCGTACGGTGCTGTCTGCAGACCAGAAGGTGAGAGAGGCAATAGAAGTCATTCGGGCAGGCGGCCTGGTGATCGTGGCGGATGACGAGGACCGGGAGAACGAGGGGGATCTCGTCTGCGCCGCAGAGCTCGTGACGCCCGAGATCATCAACTTCATGGCCACACACGGCAGAGGACTCGTCTGCCTCACCCTGGCGCCTGAAATAGCCGACCGCCTCGACCTGCCTCTGATGTCGGATGGACGGGGTCAAGATCCGAACGGAACGGCCTTTACAGTCTCGATCGATGCCACGGCGGAGCTAGGGGTTTCCACGGGCATCTCGGCTGCGGACCGCGCCCGGACGATTCAGGTGGCGGTGTCGGAGGATTCGAGGCCGTCTGACCTGATTCGGCCGGGGCACGTATTCCCCCTGCGTGCCAAGGTGGGAGGGGTCCTTCAGCGGGTGGGGCAGACGGAAGCTTCGATGGACCTGGCACGCCTCGCGGGTCTGGCGCCAGCTGGAGTGATCTGTGAGATCCTGAACGAAGACGGCACGATGGCGCGACGGCCGCAGCTGGAACAGTTCTCGGCCGAGCACAGTATGCCCTTCATCACGGTCGCCCAGATCATCGCCCATCGACTGAAGAACGAGCGCCTCGTGCGGAGAGTAGCGGAAGCGATCCTGCCAACGCCACACGGCGAGTTCCGGGTGGTCGGATATTCGAACCTGGTGGACGACCGGGAGCACATCGCGCTCGTGCGGGGCGAAGTGGCGGGTCAGGACGATGTGCTGGTCCGGGTCCATTCAAAATGTCTGACCGGCGATGTGTTCGGCTCCGGTAGGTGTGATTGCGGATCCCAGCTTCAGGCGGCCATGCGGACGGTGGCGGAAGAGGGGAGGGGCGTGATCGTCTATCTGGACCAGGAGGGACGCGGAATCGGGCTGCTCAATAAGCTCCGCGCGTATGAGCTGCAGGATCAAGGGCACGACACGGTGGAAGCCAACGAAATGCTGGGCTTCGCTCCCGATCTGCGCAACTACGGGATCGGGGCCCAGATTCTCCTCGACCTGGGACTGACCAGGATCCGTGCGATGACGAATAATCCGAAGAAGCTCACGGGGCTGGAGGGCTTCGGACTCGAAATCACGGACCGGATACCCCTGGAGGTGGAGACGACGGCGCTGAATCACGACTACCTGGAGGCCAAGCGAGAGAAGCTGGGCCACCTGCTGGGGTGAGCATGGCTGGTGACATGTCTCGAAGGAGGGAGGGCCTGCGGCTCTGTCTCGTGGTCAGTCGGTTCAACGAACCCGTTACCCGTCGGCTGGAGGAGGGGGCGCGGCGTTTCCTGGAGGCCGCCGGCGTGGAGCCGGCGAACATCGACATTCTGCGTGTCCCCGGCGCGTGGGAATTGCCACTGGGTGTTCGACTCGCCCTGAAGCGGGGGCTCTACGACGGTGCCATGGCCCTCGGATGCGTGATACGAGGAGAGACCCCTCACTTCGAGTACGTCGCCATGGGGGCCACGATCGGCCTGCAGGAGCTCACGCGCGAATTCAGCGTTCCCGTCGGGTTCGGCCTGCTGACGACCGAGAACGGCGAGCAGGCGTTTGCCAGAGCGGGTGGCGGGAAGGGCGACAAGGGGGAGGAAACGGCGCGGGCCGTGCTCGAAATGTGCGACCTGGCGGCCAGCCTGGAATGAGGCCGGCAAATCCGAGATCGAGGGCGAGGAGCTGGGTCCTGCAGGTGCTGTACGGGTGGGATACGGCTGGCGATGGCACTGTACGGGAGTGGGCCCGTGATGCGCTCCACGGAAGAAGCGTGAGCCCACGCTACCGCCCGTACATCGACCGCCTCCTGCACGCGCTGGAAGAGCACCTGCCGGAGTGCGATTCGCGGATCGAAGCCAGCATGCCCAATTGGAGACTGAATCGTCTGTCCGCCATCGACCGCAACATCCTGCGAATAGGCACTGTGGAAATGATGGCGATACACGATGTTCCGCCCCGGGTCGCAATCCACGAGGCCATCCGCCTGGCCGAAAGGTACGGCAGTACGGACAGCCCCGGCTTCGTCAATGGCGTGCTCGATGCCGTAGGGCGAGCGATCGCAGATTCCTGAGCGACATCGTGCGAATCCTCGTCGTCAACTGGCAGGACCGGCTCAACCCCGAAGCGGGTGGGGCGGAGGTTCACCTGCACGAGATCTTCGGGCGCCTCGCCGGGCGCGGACACGAGATCTCGCTGCTGGTCTCGGGATGGGAGGGCTGTGAGCCGGAAGCTCGGCTCGATGGCATGCGGGTCCTTCGGAGGGGCAGCCGATATACCTTTCCGCTGCACGTGCACGCCGGGTTCCGAGACCTGATGAAGGGCGGGCAGTCATTCGACGTTCTGGTCGAGGACATCAACAAGGTGCCGCTGTTCACTCCGCTGTGGACGAGACTGCCGGTCGTCGGCCTCGTGCCTCACCTGTTCGGTTCGACGGCGTTTCAGCAGGAGAGCCTCCCGGTGGCTGCAACCGTCTGGGCGGCCGAGCGGCTGATGCCGGCCGCGTATCGGGGGGCGGATTTCGTCGCCATCTCAGAGAGCACCGCCGCGGACCTGAGGGAGAGAGGCTTCCTCCCGGACCGGGTACGGGTCAGCTATCCGGGGATCGACCACACCGTGTTCCGCCCCGCCGCGGCGCGAGCCGAAGCGCCTACGATCGCCTACGTTGGAAGGCTCCGTCGATACAAGGGGCTGGACGTGGTTCTGCGAGCCGTAGCACAGCTGCGGGAACAGGGAGTCGAAGTCAGAATGCTCGTCGCCGGGCAGGGAGAGGATGCTCCCAGGCTGCAGCGGCTCGCGGCGGAACTGGGACTCGGGAACCGGGTGAGTTTTCGCGGGTTCGTTTCAGAGGAGGAGAAGGTCAGGATACTCCAGTCGACCTGGATCAACGTCTACCCGTCGCCGAAGGAGGGTTGGGGTATCACGAACGTCGAAGCCGCGGCCTGCGGGACTCCGTCGGTGGCGAGTGACTCCGAGGGGCTTCGCGAGTCCGTACTTGACGGAGAGACGGGCTTTCTCGTTCCGCATCGCGACGCGACCGCCTGGGTCTCGGCGCTGCGTCGTCTGGTGGAAGAGGATGGACTCCGGGCCCGGATGGGGGACGGAGCGCTGCGCCACGCGAGCGGTTTCACATGGGAGGCGACGACACAGGAGTTTGAGGATATCTTGCAGGAATCCGCAACACGCTAGAGGAGGAACTCGATGCAGATAATCATCGCTGCGAGGCACACGGAAATCCCGGATTCCCTGAGAGAGCACATCGAGGAACGCTTCGGCCGGCTCGACAGGTTCGACGACGGAGCTTCCCGCATGGAGGTCACCGTATCGGAGGAGAAGCAGCGGTGCCTCGTCGAAGCGAACGTCAGCAGCCGGCTCGGCTTCGTGCACGCCGGCGCGGAAGCGGGCGACTTTCGAACTGCGGTGGACAGGCTCTACGAGAAGCTCTCCCGGCAGTTGAAGAGTCGGCGTGATCGCGCGCGCGCTCGCAAGGGAGCTGCCCCGGAGCTGTCGATCGGCATCGCGGAGAACCCCGAAACGTGAGCATTCTGAGGGTCTCGGATCTCCTGGAGCAGCGGAGCAAGAGCCTGGGTCTCTCTCTGCTGGCGGGCGAATCCGGGCTGAACCGGGAGATCACCAGCGCGGACATTTCGAGCCCGGGACTCGTCCTCGCGGGGTTCACGGATCGCTTCCCGAGCCGGCGTATACAGGTGCTCGGCGAGACCGAGATCATGTTCCTGCGATCGCTGGAAGCGGGGCGCCGCAGCGAAACTCTGCGCGAGTTTCTCGATGCGGAGATGCCTCTCGTCATCGTCACCAAAGGGCTCGAGGCTCCGGCCGAGCTCCTCGCCCTCGCTGATGAAGAATCGATTCCGGTTCTGCTCTCGAACCTCAAGACCGGTGAGTTCTACAGGCGGATCAAGCCGTTTCTGGAAGAGGAATTTGCGCCAACGACCGCCATCCACGGATCTCTGGCGGACGTGTATGGCGTGGGCCTCCTGTTCGTCGGAGCGAGCGGAATCGGGAAGAGCGAGTGTGTGCTGGACCTCGTTGAAAGGGGTCACAGGCTGGTGGCCGATGACGTGGTGCTCGTGCGCCGCCGCGGCTTCGACGTGCTGATCGGGCAGGCGCACGAGAGACAGCAGCATCACATGGAGATCCGCGGGATCGGGATCATCGATGTCCGGGCGCTGTTCGGTGTCCGGGCGGTCCGTCAGCAGAAGCGAATCGAAGTCGTGGTCCAGTTGGAGCACTGGCGGGAAGACGCCACCTACGATCGGACGGGGCTCGAACGCGACAAGACCGAAATCCTGGACACCCCGATTCCCAGGGTCGTGGTCCCCTTGAACCCGGGGAAGAACATCACGGTGATCAGCGAGGTCGTGGCGATGAACCACTTGCTCCGATATGCGGGCGTCGACAGCGCACGGATGTTCGAGCAGAACCTCCGGCACCTCATGCAGCCAGTGAGGGACTATCTCGAGGAGGATTATGAGTGAAGTCCGGGGGATCGTGGTCGCCCACGGCCACCTGGCGCGCTGCCTGGCCGAGACCACGGAGTCCATCTCGGGCATCCTCGGGGCGATTCAGCCGATCAGTAACGCCGACTGTTCCCCGGAGATCCTCGTCAAACGCATCCGGGAGGCGGTGGATGGGGGGCGAGTGATAGTGTTCGTGGATCTTGACAGCGGCAGCTGCTGCCATGCCGCTCGCTCCGTGTGTCGCGGGGTCCCGGAGGTTCCTGTCGTCTCTGGCGTCAACGTGCCGATGCTCCTCGACTTCGTGTTCCACCGCGACATGGAGCCGGTTGAACTGGCCCGGCGGCTCGTGAGCAAAGGCCAGTCCGGCGTGGTCGCGCATCTTCCGGGTTTCTCGTCGTGACTCTCACCCTGTTCCGCATCGACGAGCGTCTCCTTCATGGACAGGTCATCGTGGGTTGGGGCATGCGACTCGGAATCGACTATTACGTAGTGGTCGACGACGAGCTGGCGGCGAGCGAGTGGGAACAGGACATCTACGGTGCGGGACTCCCCGAGCAGACGAAAGTCGAATTCGTCACGACGGAGCAGGCGATTGAGCGTTTCCAGCAACTCGATTCACTGCCAGGTCGGGGAGCTCTTCTTACCCGGGGCACGGGAGAGATGAGGACCCTGGCCGAGTCTGGCGTCCTCGCGGGCCGGAGAGTCAACCTGGGAGGCCTGCACGCGACGTCCGAGCGGCGACGGGTCTTGACGTACGTTCATCTCACGCAGGAGGAAGCTGGGGACCTGGAGGCCATCCAGGCCGCTTCCACAGGCGTCACCGCGCGGGATCTTCCTGCCGGCAAGGAAGTCGACCTTCAGGACCTGATTGATGACCTGGAGTGAGCTCTATCTGGGGCCGGGGACCTGGATCCTGGCCGTGCTGGCGGGCGGGATCGTGGGCATGGATGCGGTATCCTGGCCGCAGGTGATGGTCTCGCGCCCGCTTGTCTCGGCCACGATCGGTGGCGCGTTGCTCGGGAATCCAGCCGCCGGGATGCTCACGGGCGCTCTGCTCGAGGTGCTCACTCTCAGGCACCCGCCCTTCGGGGCGGCGAAGTACCCCGACACGGGTCCCGCAGGGCTCGTAGCCGGAGCATCGTACGCCGCCGCCGGCGGTCACGCTGCCGGCGCCCTGCTCACGGCGGTGGCAATCGGTTGGGGACTCGGCTGGGTGGGCGCCGTGACCGTCCAGGTGAGGCGACGGGTCAATGAGCGGATC
>CANPVW010000091.1 GCA_947581745.1 Candidatus Benthicola azotiphorus | reverse complement strand
GATCTCCACCGACGACGCCGACTGCTCCAGCGCCGGATTGTTCCGCTCCGCCAGACTCAGGGCCTCCTCCAACGTCACCTGCCTCACCGCCTCCTGCGCCCCCGCCTCCTCCACTGCCCGCGGCAGTACCAGCAGCGCTCCGGCGATCAGAATCAACGTACGAAACCGCATGATCAGATCCTGTCCTGTACGGTTGCCCGGCGACACGTGAATCACGGGCCGGCGATGGCCGGCCCCTGCTCGTTCGACGTAGGATCTGACGTAGATGAAGCTTGCGAGGTTTCAGCCCGACTCGGCAGGCTCGGGAAGCAGGCGATGGAACAGGTAGATGTGCAGCCGATGCAGGTCGCGGAACATCGCGCGCCGCATCTCCGCGCCCCGGGCGGGATCGGACTTCGCGGTGGCGAGGCCGGCGAGGGCCTTTTCGTACCGGACCAGCTCGCCCATCAGCTCCGCGATCGGACTCAGGTCGGCCGGCCGCACGCCCTGATTGGAGAGGATGCCCGCGAGTAGGCCGGCGGCGGCGGCGTCCACCTCGTCGAACGAGCGCTTGTCGCCGTCGACGCTCCGGCCGGGCAACAGCCCCTCTCCCTGCAGGGCTCGCACCACACCCAGGCTCAGCCCCGAGTCGTGAGCGAGGTCCGACAGCGATCGATCCCCGCGTCTCGAACCGCCCGCACCGGCCACTCCGCCGGGCAGCGAACGGAGAGCGACGGCCGCGGCCGGCGCCTGTCCGCGGTCCACCAACGTCAGCACTTCCCGGACTTCGGCGAGCGAAAGAGGACCGAGCTCGTCTCCCCGCAGGGCGGCGATCAAGCGCAGGCGCTCCACGTGCTCGGGGCCGTACAGCGCCGCGTTCCTGGCCGTCTTCGTTGCCGGGGGAAGCAGTCCTTCACGCTGGTAGTGGTGAATGGCCGTGCGGGGGAGGCCACTCGCGGCCACAAGGTCCTTCATGCGCATGCTGCACCTCTAAGCGAGATAGTGTGTGCATTGTATTACTCCACACTATGCAGCACGAACTACCCGCACAAGACCGGCGTGGGCGATAGGCCTGCAGGCCGGATCTACCTCTTTCCCTCGCTCTTTCTGGGCGGTTCGCTCTCCCTGATCTGCGCCGCGATGCCTTCGGCGAGCACCTCGGACACGTCGGCCAGCGCGGCGCGCAGCGAGCTGTCGTCGCCGGAACCGGGATTCGCCTCGTAAGCATCGTGAACGAAGCGCTCCATGATCTCATCGACGCGCGAGCGCAGGTCTTCACGGATCGCCTCGAGAATCGCCTGTCGCGTCTCCCGGTCTGTCAAGCGTACCTCTCTCGCCTGTCGATCACACGAACCACGCGTCCGCGTCCTGCAGGCTGACTTCGGCCGCAGCGCTGCCGGGCCTCGTGTTCTTGACCGCCGCCAGGGCGGCCAGCCCCGCCGTGAGCGCGAGGAGCAACAGGGAGCTGCCGAGTTTCATGGTCCACCTTCCTGCTGACGTCTGGGCAACGCCTCTCCGATATGCCAGGGTGAGCAAGAACGGTGCTAGAGGGTGTCCAGTCGTGTAAGTGGTGCGTCAGGAAGGCATTACGCTTGCGGTGGGGCGCCCCGGCAGCAGTTCCCGTGTGGACATCGAGCCACAGCTAGTGGGGAAAAGCCGCCCTCGCCGGCATCGTGTCCGTGGCGACGACCAGGCGGCCCGCCGACGAACCTCCCGGGGACCGTGCGCTCAGGGTCACCGAGTCCGCCATGGTCTCGATCCGGACCAGCGCCGAGTCCGCAGCTCCCACCGTATCGAGGACCACCGTGCCGGCGCCCGCGTCGGCCCGCACGATCAGCGCGCCCGCGGAGCGATTCACGAGCCAGATCGGCATCGTGGTTGATGTGGCGGCAACGTTTCGCTGGGGGAGGCCGAAGACTGCGAACGGATCACTCTTGTCCACAACAGGTTGCGTGCTCGGAGATGAAGCGGCATCGGCAACGCTATCGATCACGATAGTTGCTGCGGCATCTGTCGTCTCACCCTCGTCCCTCGCGCAGGTCCCCGATCCGCTCGTGAGAACCGCAGCGCCTACGACCAGGGCCGTGGCCACACGGCGTCCTGCCGACGATTCGCGGCTCGGGTGACGCCCGCGCCGGGCCCTCACGGCTCCAGCACCAGCTTCCCGAAGCAGCGGCCCTGCTCCAGCGCCTCGTGCGCTTCCCGAATAGCGTCGAGCGGGAGTACCTGGTCGATGACCGGATTCAGGTCGCCCGCGGCGACGTGCGCCATCACGGTCTCGAACTCGGCCTTCGACGCCATCGTGGAGCCCGCCACGGAAATCTGTTTCCAGAAGGTGTGCCGGATCTCGAGCGCCGCGCGCGGCCCGGTGGTCGCTCCGTACGTCACCAGCCTCCCCAGCCTGGACAGGCTGCGCACGCACGAGTCCCACGTCGCCTCACCCACGCTGTCGAGCACGACGTCCGCTCCGTGGCCGGCCGTGACGTCCCTGACGCGGGCCGCGAAATCACCTTCCAGGCGATCGAAGACCTCGTCCGCTCCCAGCTCGCGCACCCGGCGCACGTTTTCCGTACCGCTGGTCACCGCCAGGACACGGCCGCCCAGCAGGCAGGCAATCTGCACGGCGGCCGTGGACACCCCGCCGGAGGCGCCCGTGATCAGCACCGTTTCGCCCTCCTTCAGGCGCGCGCGCGTGGTCAGCGCCCGCCAGGCCGTCTGGAACACCAGGGGAGCCGCGGCGGCGACGCGGAAATCGAAGTCGTCCGGAATCCTGTACAGGTTGCGCTCTGCGACCCGCACCCGTTCCGCCGCCCCGCCGGGCACGTGCTCCCCCAGGATCTTGAACTCCAGGCACAGCGGGTGCTCGCCGCGCGCGCACCATTCGCACGCCCCGCACCAGAGCGCCGGATTCACCACGACGCGGTCACCTTCCGTCCAGCCTTCGACTCCGGCGCCGATTTCGTCGATCACGCCGGCCACGTCGGATCCCCCGATGTGCGGCAGCGTCAGAGAGAGTCCCGGCAGACCTCTCCGGACCCACAGATCGAGGTGATTCAGGGCCACCGCCTTCACGGAGACGATTACCGTGCCGGCCGCCGCGACCGGCTCCGGCGCCTCGCCCGTCTCCATGACCTCGGGCCCGCCGTGGCGCCTAAAGAACGCGGCGTGCATCGTGTCGTTTCCCCTGGTTGCGAGCTTCGGGCCGCTCCGCATCGAATCCCGGGCGCGAAACTACGGTCGCGCCGTCCCGCCGTACACCTCTCCGGCTCGATCGGAACTGCTTGCCCGCCCGCCGGTAGTATCACTTGAAACTCGTTCTCAACTGGTGTAGTTTGCCTGTGAATCGAAAGAGATTCTCGATTGAAAACGCGGGCCGGACGGGTGGCGGACACGACCCTCCGGCCCGTGTGATTCAGAAGCGACGATACGAATTGGAGCAACGGTAATGGCCGAACATCTGCTCGAGATACGGAATCTTCACGCAAGGGTGGAAGGGGAGGTTACGGACATCCTCCGTGGCGTGGACCTCGCGATCCGGCACGGAGAGATGCACGCCCTGATGGGGCCTAACGGGTCGGGCAAGAGCACGCTGGCGAAGGCGATCGCCGGTCACCCGGGCTACGAGGTCACGTCCGGCGAGGTCCTGCTCGACGGAGAGAACGTGCTGGAGATGGAGCCCGACGAGCGCAGCAGGGCCGGGCTCTTCCTCGCGTTTCAGTATCCGGCGGAGATCCCCGGAGTCTCCATCTCGAACTTCCTCCGCACGGCGATGAGCGCCCGGCTGGCCGAAGGCGAGGAAATGGACATTTTCGCCTTCCAGAAGCGGCTGATGGAGAAGCTGGAGATGCTGAAGGTCGATCCGTCGTTCGCCGCCCGCTACGTCAACGACGGGTTCTCGGGCGGCGAGAAGAAGCGGAACGAGATCCTGCAGCTCGCCATGCTCGAGCCGAGGATGGCGGTGATGGACGAGACCGACAGCGGCCTCGACATCGACGCGCTGCGCATCGTCTCCGAGGGAGTCAACACGATCCGCGAGACTCACGATTCGATGGGAGTCCTGCTGATCACGCACTACAAGCGGATCCTCAACTACCTGCGTCCGGACTACGTTCACGTGATGCTGAAGGGTCAGATCGCCCATTCCGGCGGGCCGGAGCTCGCCGACCGGCTCGAGGAGATGGGCTACGACTGGCTGCACGAGCCGGAGGCCGAGACGGCGGCTGTCTGAGCCGCCGGGCGCGATTGCACTACGGTGGCGGATCGTCCGCCGCCCGGAACAGCTGGCGAAAGCAGGGTCGCGACATGCCACAGAACGAGACCATCAGGGACCTGGGACTCGACGAGTACAAGTACAGCTTCGTCACCGATGAGAAGCCCTTCTTCAAGGCGCAGAAGGGCCTGAGCGAGGAGGTCGTTCGCCAGATCTCCGCCCACAAGGGAGAGCCGGAGTGGATGCTGGAGTTCAGGCTCAAGGCCCTGGAGATCTTCTACGCGAAGCCGCTTCCCGACTGGGGCGGTGACGTCGCCAGCCTGGACCTGAACGACATCTACTACTACCTGAAGCCGCAGGACCACATGGAGCGGTCCTGGGACGACGTACCGCAGGAGATCAAGCAGACTTTCGAGCGGCTGGGCATTCCTGAGGCCGAGCGCAAGATCCTGGCGGGCGTCGGGGCGCAGTTCGAGTCGGAGATGGTCTACCACTCTCTCAAGGAGGAGTGGACCGAGCAGGGCATCATCTTCGAATCGATCGAGGACGGCCTCAAGCTGTACCCGGAGATCTTCCGCGAGTACTTCGCGACGGTCGTGCCGCCGCAGGACAACAAGTTCGCCGCCCTCAACTCGGCGGTCTGGTCGGGCGGGTCGTTCGTCTACATCCCGAAGGGCGTGAACGTGGACATCCCGCTGCAGGCCTACTTCCGGGTCAACTCGGAGCAGATGGGGCAGTTCGAGCGTACGCTGATCATCTGCGAGGAAGGGGCTCAGGCCCACTACATCGAGGGCTGTACTGCGCCCAGCTACACCTCGGACTCGTTCCACTCGGGCGTGATCGAGATCATCGTCAAGGCGGGAGCGCGCTTCCGCTACACGACGATCCAGAACTGGTCGCACAACATGTACAACCTCGTGACCCAGCGGGCGATGGTGCACGAGAACGCGAACATGGAGTGGGTGGACGGCAACCTCGGCTCCAAGCTCACCATGAAGTACCCGTCCTGCTATCTGGTCGGGGAGGGTGCGCACGGGGAGATCCTCTCGATCGCCTACGCCAGCGACGGCCAGCACCAGGACACGGGAGGAAAGGTCATACACGCCGCACCTCGCACCACGTCCCAGATCGTGTCCAAGTCCATCTCGAAGGGCACCGGCCGATCCTCGTACAGGGGACTGTGCAAGGTATACGAGGGGGCCGTCGGCTCGAAGTCGAACGTCGAGTGCGACGCGCTTCTGCTGGATGAGACCTCGCGCACCGACACGTATCCGTACATCGAGATCGACGAGAACATGTCCTCGATCGGACACGAGGCCTCGGTGTCGAAGGTGGGCGAGGAGCAGCTGTTCTACCTGATGAGCCGCGGCCTGTCCGAACAGGAGGCCATGACCATGGTGGTGCGCGGCTTCATCGAGCCGATCGCGAAGGAGCTGCCGCTCGAATACGCGATCGAGCTCAACCGACTGATCGAGCTCGAGATGGAGGGCAGCGTCGGCTGAGCCGGCGACGCCGATTCCGATAGATCCCGGAGCCGGACGCCCCTCGCGCCCGGCTTCCGCAGCAAGGAGAGCCACGTTGGCCGAAGGAACGATGACCGGCGACACCAGGACGGACACCGAATCGGCACCTGCGGCCGGAGCGGACGCGATCGCCCGCGGGCTCGCTTCGTACGTGCGGAGCGTCTACGAGCCGACCCTGCTCACGCGACTGCGACGCGAGGGATGGAAGACGTTCGTCGACACTCCGATGCCCACCCGCAAGGCCGAGGAATGGCGATACACGGACCTTTCCACGCTGGAACCGGAATCGTACGTCCCGGTGACCTGCGAGGGCGAGCGTCTTCCCGTCGAACGTCTGCCGGAGCCCGTCCGGGAGGCGATGGAGAGCGACCGCGACCGGGCCGGCGTGATGGTGCGACATAACGGCTGCCTGGAGCACCTGCGGCTCGACTCCGCGTTGGAAGCGAAAGGGGTCGTCTACGCGCCGCTCGAGGAAGTCGCCGACCATCGTCCGGACCTGCTGGAGCGGTTTCTGTTCCGTAGCGACGTGGCGCCGATGGAGCAGAAGCTCTGGGGACTGCACGCGGCCCTGCTGTCCGGTGGTTACTTCCTCTACGTTCCGGCTGGCGTCGACGTGGAGCACCCGGTGCACGCCTTCCGCTACCTGGACCAGGAGGGAAGCGTCGTCTCGACTCACTCGCTGATCGTGGCAGAGGCGGGCGCGCGGGTCACGTGCATCGATGAGTACGTGTCGCCCGATCTGGAGCGCGAATCGCTCAGCCTGAACGGGGTCGAGATCTTCGGAGCCGACGGCGCGACGGTGAGCTACCTGGCCGTGCAGCAGTACGGCCGTGGCGTGAAACACTTCAGCATGCAGCACTCGAATACCGGCAGGGACTCCACGCTGAACGGGTTCAACGTGACACTGGGCGCCGACCTGGCGAGGGCGGATGTCACGAGCCACCTCGAGGGTGAGGGCGCCCGCAGCGAGATGCTCGCCCTGTGGTTCGGCGACCGGAACCAGCACTTCGATCACCACACGCTGCAGCATCACGAGGCCCCGAGCGCCCACAGCGATCTCCTCTACAAGGGAGCCCTCACCGCGCGGTCGAGCAGCGTCTTCCGCGGCCTGATCCGGGTAGCCGAGGGCGCCCAGCTGACGGACGCGTACCAGACCAACCGGAATCTGCTCCTCAGCCCGAACGCGAGCGCCGTCACGCTGCCGAATCTGGAAATCGGAGCGGATGACGTGCGGTGCTCCCACGGCGCTTCCGTCGGACAGGTCGACGAGACCATGCTGTTCTACCTGATGAGCCGGGGTCTGACGCGTAAGAAGGCCGAGCGATTGCTGGTGTTCGGGTTCTTCGAAGAGGTCCTCGAGCGCATACCCGGGGAAGGGGTTCGGTCTCGAATCCGCTCGTCGATCGAAACGAAGATTCAGGCCCGATGAGCGACTTCCGGACGGTCGCGCGCCTCGAGGACGTCCCTCCGGGCACGTTGGTCCCGGTGGAGCTGGACGGCGAGAAGATCGTCCTCGCTCACGTCGGAGAACGGGTCTACGCCTTGCACGACCAGTGCTCGCATGAAGAGTATCCCCTCTCGTCGGGCGAGCTGGTGGGCGATCAGGTCACCTGTGTGCTTCACGGGGCTCGCTTCGACCTGGAGACCGGGACGCCGCGGGCCCTGCCCGCGGTCCGGCCGGTCAAAACGTACCAGGCCCGGGTGGAGGGCGAGGAAGTCCAGGTCCGGATCGGCTGACGGTCCGCACGAGGCCCTCCGCCGGACAAGAAAGGCGCCAGGGGCGCACTCATGGATACACCCGACTCGACCGCCGTGGCCGCAGGAACTTCCGCCTTCGACATCGATCGCGTTCGCGCAGACTTTCCCATCCTCGGTCGCCTCGTCCATGGCCATCCGCTCGTGTACCTGGACAACGCGGCGAGCTCCCAGAAGCCTTACGCGGTCCTCGAGGCGGTGGACTCCTACTACAAGGAGATTCACGCCAACGTGCACCGGGGCGCCCACGAGCTGAGCATCCGGGCCACCGAGGCGTACGAGGAGGCGCGCGCGGTCGTGGCCGATCACATTGGCGCCGCGTCCGCCAGTGAGGTGGTCTTCGTGCGCGGTACCACCGAGGCGATCAACCTCGTGGCCGAGACATGGGGCGCCGCGCACCTCGCCGAGGGAGACGAGGTCCTTCTCACCAAGATGGAGCACCACTCCAACCTGGTGCCGTGGCAGATGGTGGCCGGACGCGCCGGTGCCACGGTTCGCTACGTGGACGTGGCCCCGGATGGCACCCTGGTGATGGAGGACTACGATCGCCTGCTCTCGAACCGCACGCGGCTGGTGGCCGTGACGCACGTCTCCAACACGCTGGGCGTCGTCAACCCGGTGGCGGAAATCGTCCGGAAGGCTCACGACGCAGGAGCCCTGTGCCTGGTGGACGGAGCGCAGGCGGCGCCGCACATGCAGATCGACGTGCAGGCCCTCGGTTGCGACTTCTACGCGTTCAGCGGACACAAGA
>CANPVW010000090.1 GCA_947581745.1 Candidatus Benthicola azotiphorus | reverse complement strand
TGAGATCCGGGTGCCGCGACGCGAGATGAACAGCGGCCGCCCTTCACCTTTCCGGGGTTCGCGAGCCGACACGCGACTGCGCTGCGAAAGGTACTCCGAGACAGCCGCCCGGGCCTGCGAGCCGACAGGGACGATTCGCTCCTTGCCACCTTTGCCGACGACCTTCACCAGTCCCCGGTCGAGGTCCAGGTCACCGTCGTCCAGACTCTGGAGCTCCGCCAGGCGCAGACCGCTCGAGTAGGCCAGCTCGATGATCGCCCGGTCCCGGATCGCCAATGGCCGCTCCGGCGACGCATACTCGCCCAGCGAGTCGAACAGGGCCTCCGCCTGGCCCCGCGTCAGATACCCCGGAAGCTCCCTTCGTTTCCGTGGGGTCCGCACGAGGCGGGCCGGGTTGCTCGACACGGACCCGGTGCGGTGCAGGAAGCGATAGAAGGCGCGAACGGCCGAGAGCTTCCGGGCGATCGTCGACCTCTTGAGGCCTCGACCCTCCAGCTCGCCGAGCCAGGACCGGATATCCAGCCGGTCCACCTCGGCCCAGCCGCCGCCGGCCGTCTCCATGTGGGCCGAGAGGAAGGCGTCGAAGTCCCGGAGGTCTCTCCGGTACGCACTCTCCGTGTGGGGCGAGAGGCGGCGCTCCACTCGCACGTAGCGCAGGAAGGAGTCGACGGCGTCCGTTCGATCCGGAGTCACGGCGAGACCTGGCCGCGAGCGGCAGCCGGGAGGTGTTCGGCCGCCCAGCGCTCGATCTCCTCGAGCGCCCGCTCGGAATGCGCCGTTCGCCGGTTCCGCTTCCCCCCACGTACCCTGCCGGGCAGCGGGTCGAGGAGGCCGAAGTTCGCGTTCATCGGCTGAAACTGCCCCGGGTCGGCCTCCCGAAGATACCTGTAGAGGCCGCCGAGCATCGTGGTCGGGGGCGGGACGACGGGCTCCAGGCCCTGCAGCATCCGGTCGATGTTGAGCGCCGCCAGGAGGCCGCTCGCGATGGACTCCGTGTAGCCCTCGACTCCTGTCAGCTGACCGGCGAACAGCAGGTCCGGCTCGTCGGGAAGTCCCCCGTGCGGCTCCAGCGTGCTCGGGAAGCACAGGTAGGCGTTCCGGTGGATCGAGCCGTACCGCAGGAACTCGGCCCGCTCGAGGCCCGGGATCATCCGGAATACCCGCTCCTGCTCACCGCGCCTGAGGCGAGTCTGAAAACCGACGAGGTTCCACATCTGCCCGCGCAGGTCCTCCGCCCTCAGCTGCACGACGGCGTGGGCCCTTCGCCCCGTCGCCGGGTCTTCCAGGCCCACGGGGCGCATCGGACCGAACCGCAGCGTCTCCCGACCCCGGCGAGCCATCACCTCGATCGGAAGGCAGCCCTCGAAATAGGGCACGTTCTCCCACTCGTGCCCCACGTAGACGTCGGCGCCGAGGAGCGCATCCACGAAGGACTCGTAGGTCTGCTGATCCAGTGGACAGTTCAGGTAGGCGGCCTCGCCTTTTCCGTAACGGGAGCCCAGCCAGGCCACTTCTTCGTCGATCGACTCCCGCGAGAAGATGGGTGCGATGGCGTCGAAGAAGGAGAGACCGTCAGCTCCCAGCCGCTCCGCTATCGAAGTCGACAGGGCGTCCGAGGTGAGGGGACCCGTGGCGACGATCGCCGGAGGGCGCGGCAGCTCCGAGATTTCCTCACGGATCACCCGGATTCCGGGCTCCGCTTCGAGGCGTTCGGTGACGGCCGCCGAGAACCGGTGACGATCCACGGCGAGGGCACTCCCCGCCGGGACGCGGAACTCGTCCGCCACCCCCAGGAGCCGACACCCGAGCAGCCTCATCTCCGCCTTCAGCAGGCCATGCGGCGTGTCGAGATTCACCGACTTGAACGAATTCGTGCAGACGATCTCGGCAAGCCTGTCCGTCTGGTGGGCCGGCGTCGGTCGGCCGGGGCGCATCTCGTACAGGTCCACCCGGTGTCCGAGGCGGGCCAGCTGCCAGGCCGCTTCGGACCCGGCGAGGCCCCCACCCACGATGGTGACGCTTCGATCCGCCATCTGCGGCCGCCCCTCCCGGACCTACTTGCCGCGCCGGCGGCCTCGAGTGGCCGGTCCCCGGGCGGCTCGCGCTGCCAGCAGCTCCAGAGCCTGCTCCAGCTGGATCTCTTCCGGCGACATGTCCTTGGGAAGCGACGCGTTCAGCTTCCCGTGCTTCACGTAGGGCCCGTACCTCCCCTCCATGAGCTGGACGGGCTGCCCGTCGGACGGGTGCGCACCGAGTGACCGCAGGGGCTTGGGTTGCGAGCGCCGTCGCCCGCCCTTGGGCTGGGCCAGCAGCTCGAGTGCCCGATCCAGAGCGATGGAATAGACATCGTCCGTCTTCTCGAGTGAGCGGAAGTCGCCGTCGTGCACCACGTATGGTCCGTAACGCCCGATGCCCGCGCGGACCGGTTCTCCGTCCGTCGGATGAGCTCCCAGGTCGCGCGGCAGAGAGAGAAGCCGCAGAGCCACGTCGAGCGACACCGCCTCCGTGCCCATTCCCTTCGGCAGCGAGGCCCGCTTCGGCTTTTCCCCGTCCCCCGCCTGCTCGCCGAGCTGAACGAAAGGCCCGAATCGGCCCGTTCTCACGTACACTGCGAGGCCGGTGTCGGGATCTTTGCCGATCGGACTGTCGGCCCTTTCCCTGTCCGCCAGGAGCTCCGCCGCACGAGCCGCCGTGAGGTCGGCCGGCGCGAGGTCCTCCGGGATCGAGACGCGCAGCGGCTCCTCTGGACCCGTCGTTTCGAGGAACGGACCGAACCGGCCGATTCGAAGCTCCGCCCCCAGGTCGGCGAAGTCAGCCAGGGTGGATGCGGTCCGCGGGTCGATCTCCGACGATCTCTCCTCGAGCCGCTCTTCGAACCCACCGGCACCGCGATAGAACTCCTCCAGGAACGCACGCCAGTCGACGTCGCCCTCCGCGATCGCGTCGAGGCCCTTCTCCATCTCCGATGTGAATCCCGGATCCACCAGGTCGGCGAAGTGATTCTCGAGAAGGGCCGTGACCGCGAAAGCGATGAAGGTCGGCACGAGCTGCTTGTCGCGGGCGTCGACGTATCCGCGCTGTCGAATCGTCTCCACGATGGTGGCGTAGGTGGACGGCCGTCCGATTCCCTCCGCCTCGAGCGCCTTGACCAGCGAGGCATCCGTGTACCGGGCGGGCGGTCGCGTCTCGTGTGATTCCGGACGCACGTCCACGGTCTCGAGCGGGTCGCCGGACTCGAGGGGCGGAAGGACGACTTCCCGGTCCTCCAGGCTCGCCTCCGGGTCGTCGCTCCCCTCGACGTATGCCCTCAGGAATCCGGCGAACTCGAGCGTGTTTCCTCGCGCCCTGAACTCCACTCCGTCGCCGGTGATCGAGGCGGACACGCGCAGCTGTCTGGCGTCCGCCATCTGAGTCGCCACGGTGCGCTTCCAGATCAGCTCGTAGAGAGAGGCGTCCACGCCTCGCAGACGGAGCTCGGCGGCCCTCTGCATCGACGTGCCGGCCGGACGGATCGCCTCGTGAGCCTCCTGCGCTCCCTTCGATTTGGTCTTGAACGTCCGGGGCGCCGCGCTCAGATAATCTTCTCCGTACAACGTCTCCACCTTCCGGCGCGCCGCGCCCAGCGCCTGACCGGAGAGCTGCACGGAGTCCGTGCGCATGTACGTGATGTGCCCGGCTTCGTACAGGCGTTGGGCCACCTGCATGGTCTGCCGCACGCTCAGATTCAGCTTCCGATTCGCTTCCTGCTGCAAGGTCGACGTCGTGAACGGCGGGTACGGCCTGAGCGTGACCGGCTTCGACTCGACGGATTCCACCCGGAACTGCACACCCTCGAGCCGGGCTTTCAGGAGTTCGACCTCCCGGGCGCCGAGCACCTTGACCGCATCCGGCTTCTTCGGCATCCCGGTTGCCGGGTCGAAATCCGAGCCCTTCACGACCGGCACGTCGTCCACTCGCGTCAGCTGCGCCTCGAACTGCTGCCCGTCGCGCGCGAACGTGGCCGCGAGGTCCCACCAGGCGCCGCTGCGGAACCGACGACGCTCTCTCTCCCGGTCGACGACCAGGCGGACGGCGACGGACTGCACGCGGCCGGCGGAAAGCGGGGTGCGGCTGATCGGGTCTACCGGCGAGATCTTCTTCCAGAGCAGCGGGGACAGGCCATACCCCACCAGACGATCGAGAATGCGGCGCGCCTGCTGCGCCTCCACCTGATTGATGTCCAGCTCGCCAGGCTCCCGCACGGCTTCCCGGACCGCCGCCGGGGTGATCTCGTTGAATCGGACGCGGCGGAACCGTCGACCGTCGTCCTTCTCGTACCCGAGCTTCAACGCTATGTGATAGCCGATCGCCTCGCCTTCTCGATCCGGGTCGGTGGCAATCAGGATGTCCTCGGCAGCCCTGGCCTTTTTCTTCAACTGGTCGATCAGCTTGGCCTTGCCCCGCACGGTGACGAACTCCGGCTCGTAACCGTTGTCCACGTCCACGGCGAGCCCCTTCTTGGGCAGGTCGACCACGTGACCCACCGAAGCCTCGACGTCGTACTCATCACCGAGATAGCGGCCAAGGAGTCTCGCCTTCTTCGGTGACTCCACGATGACCAGGTGCTTTGCCTTCTTGCTGCTCGACATCTTACTCCGTTTGACTTTGCGGTGGGACCGTGCGCCTCCGGGCGGCTCTCATGCGGTCCAGGATGGCGTCCACGACCTCCTCGGGCCCGAGCCGTTCCGTTCGCACGGAGATCTCGGCCAGGCGGTAGTCGGACGACCGCTCGCCGAGCTGCCGGCGCAGTGCGGCCTCCAGGTCGGGGCCCGCCAGAAGAGGGCGGATGGAGCGTTCTCGCGCAAGTCTCGCCGCAGCGCATGCAGGGTCGACCCGGAGCCACACACGGGTCCCATCCGGCCACGTTTCCCGAAGCTCCGGCCGCGTCATCCAGCCTCCGCCCGTGGACACGACGAACCTCTCGCCGATGCATGCGGAACGTGTCGCTTCGGCCTCGAGGGCCCGGAAAGCCGCCTCCCCGCCCTCGTCGAACAGATTCCCGATTGAGCGACCCGCCAGGCGCTCCACTTCGGCATCGAGATCCACGTGGGTCCACGCGAGACGCGTGGACAGGAGGCGACCCACGAGCGTTTTGCCGGCGCCGCTGAGGCCGACGAGTACGATCGGTCCACCGCGGATGAGGCCGTTGGCCGGACTCGGGCCGTTCGGTCCAGCGGAAGAAGGAGAGGTCATTCCGGCTGGCGAATTCGGCTGGCGGAGCGCGCCAGGAACGCCTCGAGGTTGAGGCGCGTTTCCGCGATCGAGTCTCCACCGAACTTCTCGATCGCGGCATCGGCCAGCACGAGGGCCACCATGGCCTCGCCGACCACCGCGGCGGCCGGCACGGCGCACACATCGCTTCGTTCCCTGACGGCCTCGGCGGCTGTCCCGGTCCGCACGTCCACGCTGGCCAGCGGACGGGTCAGGGAGCTGAGGGGCTTCATCGCCACGCGGGCGACCAGGAGCTCGCCGGTCGTGGTTCCGCCTTCCAGGCCGCCCGCGTGATTGCGGGTACGGCTGAAGCCGCCGGTCCGCGTCGAGGTAGGATCGTTGATGATCTCATCGTGCACTTCGGACCCCCGCCGCCGCGCGGACTCGAAGCCGAGACCGATCTCGACTCCCTTCATCGCCTGGATCGACATCAGGGCGCCGGCGATGCGACCGTCGAGCCGACGGTCCCAGGAGACGTGACTGCCGAGTCCCACCGGGAGACCCGCGGCCGTGACTTCGAACACTCCACCCAGCGTGTCTCCCGCCTCCCGCGCCTCGTCGATCGCCCGCTTCATCCTCTCTTCCGCCGCCGGGTCGAGGCAGCGAAGCTCCGAATCGTCGGCGACGGCGTTCACGTCGGCGGGCCATTCAACCGGGCGCGCGGCCTCTTCCGGTCCAATCCGGGTGACGTGACTCGAGATCGACACGCCCAGCTCCCCCAGGAATCGACGGGCCACCGCACCGGCCGCCACACGCGCCGAAGTCTCGCGGGCGCTGGCTCGCTCGAGGATGTCACGCGCGTCCGGCCGATCGTACTTCAGCATTCCGACCAGATCCGCGTGCCCCGGCCGTGGAAGGAATACGCGACGAAGGCTCTCATCGTCCTCTCCCTGCCGGGGCTCCACCGACATCGCCACTTCCCAGTTCGCGTGATCCCTGTTCCGGATCCACACGGCGATCGGGGAGCCCAGCGTTTCGCCGAGCCGGACCCCGCTCAGGATCTCGCCGGCGTCCTTTTCGATCGCCATGCGCCCTCCCCGGCCGTATCCGAGCTGACGGCGCGCCAGGTCTCGCGCCACGTCGATCGGCTGGAGGGGGACTCCGGCGGGCACCCCTTCGACGATGACGAGCATTCCCTTTCCGTGGGACTCGCCGGCGGTGCTGAACCGGATGTACTGGAGCATTTGCAGCCTTCCGTGGATGGGCCCCGACGGGGGATGAAACGGACTGCAGTATACGTTCGTCCGCGCACACGCAAAACGCGGGGCCGGGTTCGCCCCCGGCCCCGCGTCGAGATCGAGCCGCCCGATGCCGCCTCGCGGCACCGGCGCCAGCCCCGCGCCTAGTCCACGATGTGAGGCGTAACCAGGATGATCAGGTCCGTCTTCCGCTCCTGGTTCTTCGTGGTGCGGAAGAGAGCTCCCAGAACCGGCAGGTCCATCAGGAACGGTATCCCGGTCTCGCTGCGATCCACCTGGCTCAGCGTCAGTCCGCCGATCACCATCGTCTCCCCGTCATCCAGCAGCAGCCGCGTCGCGCCCACCTGCTTGAGGAACGTGAAACCGACGTCGGGAATCTCGGTCTGGATCCCCGACCGTTCGGCGGAGACGTCCAGGAGGATCTGGCTGTTGTTCGTGATGTGCGGTGTCACGTCGAGGATGATGCCCGTGTCCTCGTACTGAACCGTGGCCTGCGCCTGCGTGTTGCCGGTGCCTGCGTCGAGCACCCGGATCGGTGTCTTCTCACCCACCTGTATCCTGGCGTGATGATTGTCCACCACCTGGATCGTCGGAGCCGCTTGCACGTCCGAGAGCTTGTGCTGCTCGAGGGCCTGGAGCCAGGCCGACAGGGAGAAGTCTCCGAAGGCAACGGACGCCAGGATCTCGAGCGACGGCGCCAGGACCCGGTCGTTCGCGTTGGCCAGCACGGCCACGCTGTTGCCGCCGAGGTCCACGAGCGTGCTGTTGGTGGTCTCACCGGGATTGAGCGGATCGGGGACTCCGATGACGTCGTTGATCGAGTTCCCCTGCATGTCCTTGAGGTCGTAGATGATCCCCAGCTCCAGCACGTCGGTTCGATCCACGAAGATGATCTTCGCGTCGATCGACACCTGCGGGGTCTTCACGTCCAGGTTGCTGATCAGGCTGTCCATGCGCGCAACGACGGACGGGGCATCGGTGACGATGACCGAATTGGCGCCAAGGTACGGCACCACCTGTCCCCGGTTCGGAGTCGCAAGGCGCTCCAACGTCGATGCCACCGAGTCGGCCGAGGCGTAGTTGATCTTGAAGACGCGAGTCTCCGTTTGCAGGGTATCGCGCGCCCGGATGCCCTCGAGCTTGTCGACGATCAGGATTCCCTCGGACTGAAGCCTCCACCCCAGGCCCTGGGAAGCCAGGATCGCATCGAGCGCCACATCCCATCGCTGGTTGCGGATGTCCACGCCCTGCACGGTCATCGCAGCCGCATCGGCGCTGGGCACGATCGAGACGCCCGCGAACTCCGAGAAGCCGGCCAGAACTTCCAGCATGCTGGCGCTGTCGTAGGCGACGGTGATTCGTTCGAGGCCGCCCGCATCCTGCGGGGCCATGTGCGGCGTCGCGCGATCGGCCACCGTCGGGCGCGGGGCGCGATCCTGCATCGCCACCGTCCCCGTGATCACGGATCCCGTGCTCCAGGGCTCGAACGTCGCGCCGGGATTGGCGAACCGGACCAGGTAGCGCTCGCCATCCTCGGTGGTGTGATAATCCGCCGGAGCTGCCAGGTCGAACACCAGCCGCACGACGTCATCCGTGAACTGGCTGCTGCGCAACCGCACGATCCCGCCACGCCCGATGCCTTCGAAGGCGCCTTCGGGAAGCTCGCTGACCGCGCCGTGCACGTCGAGGATCAGCCTTGCCGGATCGCGAAGAATGAAGTCCCGGACCTCGACTTCGCCGTTCGTGATGACGGCGATCTCGGTCTCATCTCCGGAAGGGGAGATCCGGACCTCCTGTACGCGACCGGCGGGCGCCGTTGCCCAGAGCGTAACCAGGAGGGTCGCGAGGACCTGTTTGCCGATCATCCGCCCTGCTCCTTGTCCGTGTTCTTCAAGCGAAGCGTCTCCTGCCTGCTCACGCCGAACACGGTCACGTTGAAGACCGCCTCGTTCGGCGTCACATCCAGCAGCTGCGCTCCGCCCACGATGTCACCTTCCCACACGCGATATCGTCGCTGCGTGGACCGGTCCACGAGGACGACGACGCTGCCCGCTTCCGGGCTGAATATGATCCCGCTCAATTCGAGATCCTCGAACCGCGGTCCAAGCTCCGCCCCGGCATCCAGGGGCTTGAACGGATCCCGGCGTCCGGCGCCCGAATACGAATAGGTCTCGCGCTGAAGCAGCGGCGCCGCCTGGCCCTCGTCCCGACCCGTGGATGCCGTCGGCTCCGTCTCCTGCGCGCTCACCGCCGGAGCGATCGCCAGGAGGGCCAGCAGCGCCATCGCGCCCGCCTTCACGAGCCCCCTCCTTCACCCACCGCCCCGGCCTGCTGCGGCGCCAGCACGTAGGTCTCCAGCCCGAACGAGGCGAGCACCAGCTGTCGTCCGCTCGGCGTCTCGCCCGCCGGTATCACTTCCGTCACCTGAGGCCTCACGATCCTGTCCAACGAGGCCACTCGCGTCAGGAATTCCGCCAGGGAGTGGTAGTCCCCCTGCACCTGCATATTCCACTCCTGCCGCAAGAAATACGCCCCGCTGTCGGCGGGCGCGGGCAGGCTCGGTTCCACGTTGATGAGGCGCAGATCGAGGGCCTGGCTCGCCGTGGCGATGGCCTCGTAAATCGCAGGGACTTCGGCGTTCGACGGCACGAGGCGCTCCACCATGTCGAACTGCCTCTCCGCGCGATCGATGCGCTCCCGGAGCTCCTGGAGGTTGCCGATCCGCGTCTCGGCGATCTGGTTCTGGGTCTCCAGATCCTCGACGCGATCCGACAGCTCCACGATCCCCGCCTCTCCCGGCCGGTACACGTAATTGAAGAACACTGCTCCCGCCCCGAGGGCGATGATGACGACGAGCAGCATGGTCTGCTGGCGCTGGTCCTGCGGAAGGATCGCCATGGTCAGGTGCCCTCCGGCGAGTCCGGCGTCGCTACCGAGTCCGGCGGCTCGGAGTACGCCACGACCAGCTTGAACGAATGGGCGCTGAAGCCATCGACGTTCTGCTCCTGACTGCCCAGGATCCGCACCGTTCCGACGTAGGGGGATTCCTGCAGTCGACGCACGTACGCCGTGATCGCCAGCGGGTTCGCCGCCATCCCATCTATCTGCACCTGCAGGTCGGGAGGCCCGTTGGCCTGCCGGATCGAGGTCAGCCAGGCGTAATTCGGCAGCGCCCTGCTGAATTCGTCCAGCAGGCGCGGCCACACGAACCGACCGTCGTCCAGTCCTCTGAGGAGATCGAGCCTTTCGCTGATCTGCGATTCGCGCGCGATCAGGCTGTCACTGAGGGCTCTGAGATCGGAAAGCCGCGCCGAGTCCTGGACCGCCTCCGTCAGCCGGTCGTCCAGCCCCCCGCGCTCCCCGCTCTGGGACAGCCAGAGCCACCCGACCGCGAGCAGGACGAGGGCCGGAATCGCGATCGCCGCGATCAGCCACGGGTCGCGACCGTCACCCGAACGGGCCGCCTTCAGCCACCCGGCGGCGATCGGAAGGCGGCGCCCCTTCTTGCGCCGCTTCGATCCCTGTGGGTGCAGGTTGACCTGGATCATCGGTCTGACCTCACGCCGCGGTCCGCAGGGCCAGGCCGACGGCCAGCATCATCATGGGCCCCATCTGCTGGAGGTCCTCGCCCTCTGCCGCCCCCGGCTTGACGTGCAGCACCTCGAACGAGCTCGCTACACGCGTTTCCACTCCGAGCCGCTCGGCGAGCGCCTCGACGAGGCCCGGAACGCGCACGCCGCCCCCGCACAGGTAGAGCCTTCCGAGCGACTCACCGACCTCCTGCGTCTCGAGAAAGGCGGTGGCTCGCTCGATCCCTCGTCCCACTTCCTGCGCCCGCTCGTATAGGAAGTTGCGGAGGCGCTCGTCGACGCTGTCGCCCCTGAGGACCGCCTCGGCCTCCTCGGCGAGCATGCCTCTCTCCCGCTGAAGATCCAGCGACAGTCGCCGCGTTCCGAAGCTGATGTCGCGGGTCAGGACCGGGACACCGTCCTCCAGGATGTTCACGTTCGTCGTTTCGTGGCCGATGGCGACGAGACCGGAGATGCCCTTCATTGCCTCCGGGTAGTTGATCTCGAGTGAGTTGTGCAGCGCGAACGCATCGACATCGATGATCTGGGGTGCCAGGTTGGCCTCTTCGAGGAGCGCCACCTTGTTCTCGACCAGCTCCCGCTTGGCGGCGACCAGGAGAACGCTCATCTGGAGCCCTTCGCCCTCCGGATCGGTAATCTCGAAATCGAGCTGCACGTCGTCCATGTCGAACGGGACGTGCTGTTCCGCCTCCCACCGGATGACTTCGCGCGCATCGGACTTCTTCATCCGGTCCATCTGGATGGGCTTGATGATCAGGTCGCGACCTCCCACCGAGGCGACGACATCCCGATCGTGAATCCCTTCCTCCACGAACAGCTTGTCGATCGTCTCGGCCACGAGGCCGGGATCCATCACCTCTCCCTCGACGATGGCGTCGGCCCCGAGGCGGTGCACGACGAGTCGCTCGACCTCGGGCTCGTCTCCCGAGTGATCGATGACCGCGACCTTGATGAAGCCGCTGCCCAGATCCAGGCCTACCGTCTTCTTTTTCCGGCCGATGCCGAATAGGGCCATGATCGGTTTGCTCAACGAGATTCTGTCGGGGCCGGCAGGACAACGTCACAGTATGACGAATCCGACCGGCGCGTCAATGCGTTTTTCCCGCACGGCTCCTCGCCGACGCCGCAAGTTCACCTGCCTGTCGCACGCACGCAACGGTTCATCGGCAGCGCGCAGTCTCAAGGGCCTCGCGCGGGCCGTCTGGTCACCCATGTCCGGGGACCGGTCCACGCTGAGCCGTTCACCGTCACCCGGATTTCGACCACGCCCGATCCGAGCGCGACCGAATCACCGGACACCTCGAGGGCGCCCGGCACCGAAGCCGTGCCACCCTCCAGCACGGCCGTCGCCAGGATCGTCTGGGCGCTGCGTACGGCGCCGACCTGAGCCATCCTGTGCGCCGCGCTGCCCAGACCAACCACCCCGAGAACTCCGAGGCACAGCACGGTCAGGGCCACGATCACCTCGACGAGGCCGAACCCGTCCTCGGCGTGGGCTCGCACCCCCTCCGGGTGCAAGAACGCGACCACCTCGAAACGGCGGAAATATGCGATTCCACGGGGCATTTCCGGGAGATCGCCGTGCATAACGCCGGAATCCGTGTCCGAATCCTTGCCGATCGCCGGGGATCTCACGGAACTCTATACGATTCGACGCGCAGGCGGCCCAGAAAGTTCGAGACCAGGCGCACCACTCGATCGCCCCGATAAAGGTATACGCTTCCCGGAGCCGCCTGCCCGAGAGCGTTGAAGCGCAGCGTGGAAGGGCGAACCCGAAGCGAGTCGACCGCCAGGTCGGCGTGGGGACCCACCGAGGCGGCGGCAACCGTTCGTCCATCGGTCGCGAGGATCACGAGGGAGCCGTTCGCGTCACGGCGGATCAGGATCTTCTCGCGACGGGCGATCGCGAGCGAGCGGGCCAGAATCAGATGGCTCCGGACCGACCACGTGGCGGCCCGCACGGCGGTCGCATCGCGCAGGCTTCTCAGACCGCTCGCGCCGATGGCGCCGAGGGTGCCGAGAATGGTCAGGGCGATCAGCAGCTCCGGCAGTGTGACGCCGGCCGTCAGGCGGCTTCGTTCGAACATGGACCCTCGAATGCAGGCCGGGCGCGTGGCGGGATGACCGTATCGCGCGGTCTCAACCGGGATTCAAGGGATTCAGTTGAGCGGAAGGAACCGGCCGTTGCGGTACAGGTAGGCCTGCCGATCCGGATACGCTTCCAGCAGCTCCGCGTCTCTGCCTCTCAGGTCGCGGGCGATCACCAGCGGTCCGTCGAGCGACGGCTCCTGATCGGCGAGGAACGGCGAGTAGTTGGCGTATCCGCCCCGGTCGTAGGCGATCTCGTCCAGGCATTCATCGACTGGACGCCGGCTCGCATCGAGACGCAGCGTCGGGTCCCCGTTGGTCCAGGGACTGGTGGCCGGTACCGGCTCGCCGCCCCGGCCCAGCAGCGCGATCGCGGCGGCGGCGCGATCGGGATCCCACCTTTCCGTCTCGGCGCGCAGGAGGAGAAGCTCGAGGGCGCAGTGATCGCTGCGCCGGTAGGCCTTTTCCGCATCCGATGCCGGCACGCCGAGTCCCCGCATGCGGGCCAGGAGGCGGTTCCCCCAGCTCACCGGGACGAAGATGACCGCATTCGAAATGCCGGACGCTCGGGCCTCCCGGGCGAGATCCACCTTCATGCTGGCGAGGCCTGAACGGTAGACCTCGAATCTCCGGGGCGTTGAGTATATGGCCGCGTACAGGAAGCTCAGCAGGAGCAGCAGTCCCGCCGCGCCGGCCACCGGGACGCGTGTCACGGCGGAGCGCTCCCACAGCGTTCGACCAGCCGTGCGTCTGAAGAGCTCGAGCAGACCCCGCGCGGTCAACGGGATGACGAAAGCCAGGCCGGAGTACAGGTAGCGGGGCCCAAGGAAGGCGTCCCTGTGCCAGTAGAAGAGGTACGCCAGCGGTATGGCCAGGAAGCCGGCCAGCAGGCGACGATCCCATTCCCTGTCGGCCCAGCCGGCCGCGAACAGCAGGCCGGCCGGAATCAGGGATGGAATCGGGCCTTCGAACAGCAGACTCGACAGCAGGACGAGATCCGTGAGCTCGTTCCGCAGGCCCGCCAGGGGCGAGTGCACGTCGCCCCACGGAGTGGAATGGAACCCCAGCCCGTGATCGGAGCCCCACAGCTTGATGTAGCCGGGCAGCAGCGGATCACCCGTCGTGGCGGCGTTGTACGCCAGGTAGAGAGCCACGGCCACCAGAGCGCCGAGGGCCCCGGCAGGTACCGCCGCCAGATCGCGCTCGCGCCAGGCGCGGCGCAGAACGAACGGAGCCATCGCAAGGCCGACGGCGGCCGCGGTGAGCGGACGTGAAAGGAACGCGCCGCCGATCGCCAGGCCGGCGGCCAGCAGCAGCACTGGACGACCGCGCTCTTCCCATCGGACCAGCAGGTAGAGAAAGGCGGACACGAAGAACATGGCCGACACGTGGTTCATGTGGCTCGCGCCCATGAACCAGAACAGCGGAGCCGCGGCCAGGAGGACCAGCGTGAGGCGGGCGGTCGCGAGATCGTACGCGCGGCTCGTGAACCCGTACAGGAACAGTGCGGTCCCGAGCGACAGACACACCGGCACGAGCCAGGCAGCTCCGAGCGCCACCCCGAGGCCGAGCAGCGCCGAGTGCCCCGGGGGGTATTGGGAGTACCACTTGCCACCGTCCACCAGCATGTGCTGCACGGCGAAGAAGGCCTCGCCGGGCGGGGCCGCGGCATAGAGGTGTCCGGATGCGAAGACCCTGGCCTGGAAGAGCTGCACCACGCTGTCGATCAATAGCGGGCGACGGGAGAACGCGAAGAACGCCGTCCCGAGCAGGAGGAGAACGAGCGCCAGCACGGCGCCGAGGGCGGTCGCCGAGCCGGCACCGCCCTCGCGCTCGAGGGCCAGGATGGCCCGCTGGGGCGCGCTCGCGGGAAACAGCCGTCCGCCGAGCACCGCCACCGTCGCGAACACGAAGACGCCGAGCAGGGCCTCCGGAGCCGGAACGAGCCCGCGGACCCTGACGACGTCACCGAACAGGGAGGTGACCGGCACGAAGGGCACGAGCAGGAGGAACCAGCCCAGGGTCCGTCTCGGGTCGAGCGGCCTCACGGTGGCCCGGCCTCCTCACCCTCCTTCGGCAGCCAGACCTTCACGCGACCGGTGGACATGGGTCGGTACGATCCGGTCACCGCCTTCCATATGCGGGGAGAGCGCCAGAAATAGGCCATCACGAGCTCGCGTGTGCCCCGGCCTTCCGGGGCGGGTCCCCGTCCGAGATCCACCGGCGTGAGAACGAAGGGCACTCGACCGTGCTCGAGATCCGAGACCAGCCGGGACGGATCCCACTGACCGGTCTCCTCGAGAGCGCCGAAAGCGAACGGATCGTTGAGCCACGGCCGGCCGTCCCGCTGCAGGACGGCGGGAATGAACAGGGGGTCCACGAGCGGGTACCCCTCGAACGCGGCCACTCGCGCGGTTCCGGCCGATGCCATCCAGGCGCGCAACAGCGGAACCTCGTGAACCGCCGCAGCCGTCGCGGAAAGTCCCAGAGCGCATGCCGCGAGCCAGGCGAGCTGCTGCTTCGTTCGATGGCCCTGCGCTGCTCCGATCGGATCCCTCGCCCCCGGTTCCACCACCGGGCCGCCGCGCACCGCGGCGAGGAGGAGCAGGGCGAAGGCCGGCTCCATCAGGTAATTGACGCTCGAACCGGTCTTCAGCATCGCGGCCGTGTGCAGGGCGGTGCTGATCATCAGGTAGATCTCGACGAACCCGAGGCGCAGCCGTCCTCGTGAGATGAACAGGACCACCGCCGCGACGGGGAGCCATTGCAGGGGCCGGCTGGACCAGAGGGTCGCTGCGAGATTGGACCAACCGGAGGACCCGGTGAGAGCCCCCAGCGTGTTGGCCAGATATCCCCCCGAAGTGACAGCATTCAGTGCGAACATCCCGAGCAGGGCGGCTGCAGCGAGGCTGATGGAGAAGATGGCGGCCGCTCGCACGCGTCGGGCCAGCAGCAAGCAGCAGGCCAGGGCAGCGGGCGCCGCCACGAAACTCTGTTTGGAGAAGAAGGCGAAGAAGAAAGCCGTGGCGGCGAGGGCCAGCGGCAGCGCTCCCGCGCGCAGGCGTCCATCCCTGGCATCGAGCGCGGCCGTCACTCCCGCCCAGGTGAAGGCGAGAGCGAGCACATCCACCTGGGCCGCTGCGGCGAGCCTGTACACCCCGGGCGTCAGCAGGACCGCGGCCGAGAGCGCGAGGATCCACGCGGGGGGAGCCCGGCTGCGGATCGTCTGCGCCACGAGGAGCCCCAGGACGCACAGGAAAGCGGCGGCACTGATCATCCGCAGGCCGACGAACGAACCATCGGTGCCGAGCCAGCCATCCACGGCGGCGGCAAAGAGGAAATGAACCGGCGGATAGAGCGTCAGCACGACCGGCGGCTCGGCCCAGCCGTCCGAGGGATACAGGTCCGTGAGGTCACCTCGCGACTCCAGGGCGGCCAGGCTTCCCAGCACCGGTCCTTCCGTGTAGTAGAACACGGTCCGGGAGCGGGCGATCCGCAGGCCGGCAAAGAAGAGCACGAAGGCCACGAGCGCCACGTTGAGCGGTGCGGCGAGGCGCCAGGCCCGGCAGCGAGCGATCGTCAAGCCGGATCGCGCTTCCCGTGCAATGGACCTGCCGGCTCGGCGGTCCTGCCGGACAGGTTTCGGGAGCTGCCGACCACCCAGGCTGGCCGGCCCTTCGCCTCGTTGTAGATCCTCCCGATGTACTCGCCGATCACGCCGACGGCGATCAGCTGGATTCCCCCGAGGAACAGGATGGACGTCATCGTGGAGGCCCATCCGATGATCGCGGCCCCGGAGATCAGCTTCTGGTACAGCACGTTCAGCAGCACGAGAAACGCGACCCCGGACACAACGAATCCCATGATCGTGGCAAGCCGAAGCGGGAGTTCCGAGAACGCGAAGAACGCGTCCGTGGCCATGCGAATCAGCTTGAGCGGGGATTGCCGTGGCTGACCCGCGTACCGTGGAGCCCGCTCGAACTCCACCCCCACCTGCCGACCGCCCACGTAAGCGCGCAGGCCTGAAACGTATCGGTCGCGCTCGGGCATCGTGTTGATCACGTCGACGACCGATCGATCCATGAGGGAGAAGTTCCCCGCATCCGCCGGGATGTCCACGCTGCTGAGGCGACGCAGGATCCGGTAGAACAGGGTGAACAGAATGCGCTTCGGAAGAGCCTCCTTGCGGTCTCTCTTCACCGCATACACCACGTCGTATCCGGCTTCCCATTTATCCACGAGGAGGGGAATGACCTCCGGCGGGTCCTGAAGGTCACCATCCAGAAGGACTACCGCGTCGGCTTCGGTCGCGGCGAGTCCGGCCGAGATGGCCAGCTGCTGACCGAAGTTGCGAGACAGATGAATGACGGCGACGCGCGGGTCGTCGGAGGCGAAGTCCGCCAGGAGCTCGGGCGTACGGTCCCGGCTGCCGTCATCGACGTAGATGATCCGCCATTGGCAGGGGAGGCCGGCCAGCGCTTCCACCAGGCGCCGATGGAGCTCCGGCAGGATCGCGTCTTCGTTGTACACGGGGACGACTGCATCCAGCGTCTTCACGGGTCCTCCGAATCGGGTTCGACCGCCTCGTCCGGTTCCCACTCGTACAGCCCGACCAGCTCGACACCGTCCAGCTCGACGGCGAGCTCGGGTCGCACGTTCTCATAGATGCGCCAGTGGTAAGGCCTGAAGGAAGCCTTGCGAGCGACGAGCAGAAAATACTCCGCCGGCATTCTCTCGGTCACCACGATGTCCTCTCTCAGCATGCCGTTGAGCTGGAGCCATTCATAGTGCTCGGCGTTCGGCCATGCGGACAGGCGTGCTCCTGGAGGCAGGACCTCCCCGACCCGGTCGAGAAACGCCGGCGTGACCGCATCCAGCCAGTACGTAGTCTCCATCCCCGCCTTCGCCGCGCCCCGGACTCCCCCGATCAGCTCGTTGTAGTAGGACAGGTAGAACGGCGCCACGTGTATCGTCTGCAGGTATGGCGGAAGGAAGAAGAGGGCGCCGAGCACTAGGGACGCGAGCAACCTTCTCGCCTGTCCGATCCGCGATCCGGTCACCCGGATCAGCGATCCGAAACCGCGCCCCGCGAGCAGTGCCACGAACGGGAACATGGGCAGCCAGAGTCGCACTCCGTCGTGGTTGGGAGAGCCCGGTGCGGCCATGAGGGCGGTGAAGAACAGAACCTGCGACAGGCAGAGGCCGCCCACCGGTCGGTCCTCCCAGCGGCGTGCGATCGCCGCGGCGCCCCAACCGGCGAGTACGAGTATGGACAGCGGAACCGTTATCAGGGTCATCACGACGACATGATGGCCCGGGACCCGGTAACCCCAGACTCGTCCCATGTAGTACGTCGCGATCGGAATCACCTCGTCTCGGGCCAGGCTGTCCCGGAACAGGCGCACCGTCTCGGCGACCGGATCGTGCCACATCAGCGGGTTGAGCGCCCACGCGACAACGAGTCCTCCGAGCCCCCACAGCACGGCCCCTGCGACGGCCCGACGCGACCGTCCGTACGCGATCATCCACAGCAGCATCGCGAGGGGGATCAGGTAGCCCGTGAACTTCGTGGCGAGGGCCAGGCCGAGGCCTGCCGCTCCCAGCGCCAGGAACCGACGTCTTCCCTCGACGACGTAGAGTGCCAGACCGACGGAGGCCAGAAACCAGGCGGCGGCGGTCGGCGTATCCGTCGCCCCGATGTGGGCGTGTCCCACCACTCGGGGCATCAGGAGGAGCGACAGCCCGGCCCCCAACCCGGCCGCCCGGCCCCACGTCAGGCCGGCCAGCAACGTGACACCCGCCACCAGCAGCGAGAAGAAGGCGAGCGGCGCGACCCGAAAGCCGACGACCTCCCCCGTCCAGCGCCCGAAAGCCGCTTCCGTGGCCGACATGGCGAGCTTGTAGGCCGGGGGGTGCGGATTCCAGTACCGGCGCCAGTTGAAGGTCTCGCGGACCACGTCCTGGGTGAACTGATGCGCCCTGTCCGGACCGGTGAGGACCCGGGCCTCCCATTCCTGGATCCGCCTGGACGAATCGAAGTAGTAAGGCTCGTCCCACGCGATTCCCACGTCGTCGAGGCCGGGGAAGAGCCACGCGAACGTGAGCAGGCCGAGGAACACCCCCGTCCACATGACGAATCGCCTCGCGGCCGGGTCGCTGATCATCGGGTTCGATAGACCATCATGAGAGGCACTCCCTCGAGCGACACCTCCATCCACGGCGTCCCGCCGAACTGGACGAGGGCGCTCTCGGTGCGCCGCCACTGGGCCTTGCGGTTGAGGACGAACGTGAAGTCAGCCTCGCGGGCCTTCCGATCGAGCGCCACCGTCGTGAAGCTCTGCGGACCTTCGCAGGCGAGCGCTATGTCGTCCGTTCCGTCGGAATTGGAGAGCTGTGTCTCGACCCGCCATCCGGCCGGCACCCAGCCGACCGCCTGGTAGAAGCACACCTCCTCGATGAAAAAGCCGGGATCCACCAGGGCCTCGCCCGGCATCTCGCTCGCCAGGCGATCGAGGACATCCCGGTTCAGGACCTCCTTGAGGTTCGTGACCTCGAGACCCTTCTCGTCGGCTCCCTGGATTCCCCCGACCAGAGCGTTGAAGTACGACAGTTGATACGGATGGACCTGTGCGGTGCGCAGCGCGGCCGGTGCGACGAACGCCACGATCGCGAGGGCGACGATCAGGTCACGGCGCTGCGCGGCGGAGGTGAAGCGGCTCTGAATCCGACGGGTGACCCACTCTCCCAGCGCGACGGCCCCCGTCCCGGCCAGCACGCAGTAGAACGGGAAGACGGGCAGAAACAGCCGAACGCCGTCATGCAACGGCGCCGAGGGAAGCTCGAGCGCTCCGTACAGCACCACCATGTTGAGGAGCGCCAGGCCCCGGAGAGCCCCGGAGCGAGGCGCGAACAGACCGACCGCGGCAGCCGCCAGCAGGGTCGGCGGGAACACGATCGCCGTCCACACGAAGGGATAGTGCCACGGCGGACGGAACTGGTAGACGGAGCCGAAGTACTCCGTCGCGATCCGAGTATCCTGCATCGCGGCCCTGTCCAGCCCGGCATGCAGATAGTCGGCGATCCCGAGGACGGGATCCACCCACATGACCGGGTTCACCGCTACGAATACCAGAGCTCCCGCGAGGCAGAGGACGAGGAAGGCCGCCAACCCGCTCCGGTTGGCGACGAGCCATACGGCGAGCACGGGCAGCAACAACAGGCCGGAGAACTTGGTCGCGGCGGCCGCGCCGAGAAACAGCCCCGACGAAAAGAACCAGCCCGAACCCCCCTCCTTCACCGCGACGTCCAGCGTGGCCACCGACCAGAACCAGAACGCCGCGAGGAACAGGTCCGTGTGCGCCAGGTGTGCGTGGGCGAACAGGACCGGAAACGCCGGAGCGGCCAGTCCCGCGGCCAGGCCGGCGGCCAGACTCCGGGCGCGCCAGGCGGTGTAGGCCCCCACCGAGGCGGCAAGGGACGCGAAGATCAGCATCACGGCACCCCGATACGCCGTGAGCGGATCCGTCAGGTGCCGGAGGGCTACCCAGGAGAGGCCGCTCAGCTCCCGCGACAGCGGCGGGTGCGGGACCCGCTCGATGTACCAGCGCCAGTACTCGAACACGCGGTCCCGGTTCAATACGGTCGACGGCTCGCCGGCCAGCAGCGCCGTCCACAGGTCTCTCCCCCACGCCAGCTGCCGGAGCGAGCTGTAGAAGTAGTTGCCGACGTCGCTCGCGATCCCGTAGTCGACCGCCGTGAGCGCGACGAGCACCAGCGTCACGGCGAACAACCCGAGCGCCAGAGACCTCAGGGCCCCGGGTGTGGGCCACTGCTTCTCGCGCGCCGTCACAGCGTTCGGCTCCCGGCCATGATCCAGATCGCCGTGAACGCCAGCAGTCCGACCAGGCTGATCGCGGCGCCGAGGACAAGCGAGCCGGGCGCGAACCGGAACTCCACGTCGCTGACTCCCGCCGGAACCGTCACGGCGCGGAAGACCCCGTTGGCCCTGTATACCGGCACCCGATCGCCGTTGACCGTTGCCTTCCAGCCCGGATACCACCGGTCACTGAGAACCGCCAGCATGGGGCCGGACGCCTTCAGCCTCGCGCTCACGCGGTTCGGACCCTCCCGCCGGGACAGGATCTCGCCCGAGGCCGCCGGATCAGGACGCATCCCGGGATCCGTCTCCAGCACGACCGCCGCGCCCAGTGGAAAGTCGGGCTCGAGTACGCGATGCAGCGCCGCGGCCTGCCCTTCCCGGGTCTCGTAAGCCGCGACCAGGTACAGCCGCTTCACGGGATCCGGCACCGCGTAGACCCTGATCGGAAGATCGGGATGAGAGGCAGCGAGACTGAGGCCATCGATGGAGTCGGCGCTCGCGGTCGCGTCCGCGTAGAACCCGACGTTCATGGCGCGAAGGAACCGCAGCGGGTCGTCGCTCCAGGCCCGCATCGCGGCCTCGTTGGTCAGAGCGACCGAAATGAGCTCCACGCCCTGCAGCCCATCCTGCATCGGGAAGCCGAAGATCTGGCCCACGTTCGGCCCCATCGTCTGGTAGTCAAGGAACATGTTGGACAGTTCCCAGGCGCCGCGCACGGTCACGATGCTGCCCATGGCCGCGTGATGCGGAGAGCCTCGGTAGCGCACGTCTCCGCGGGGGACCATGAGCTCGTCGAGCGCGTCCGCCGTCCACGGAGGCGTCACGTAGATGTCACTCTCTACTGATGGGTTCACCTCCCGGTGCGCGGTGGCCAGATCGACGACCGCCAGGGACACGATGATGACCGATGCGAGGCTGCGTCTGAGCCGTCCCGACGAGTACAAGAAGGTCACAGCCGCGAGGCACAGGGTCAGCCCCGCCGCCCGCCTTGCGATGGCCGCGTACAGGCCCGTCGCTACGGCCGGGTCAGCGCACAACAGAGCCTCGCCGAGCCATCGCTCGCACGCGGCGCGCAGGAAGCCCGTCGCAGTCCCGAGGATCACCGCGAGCGCGACATAGGTCACGGTCACGAGAAGAACCGGGATCCATATGCCAGCGCGTGAGAGCGCCCCCCTCTCCCGATCGTCCGGGTGGCCTGTCGCCAGCCACCGGTCCGTTCCCTGGGCCGCGAACACCGAGACGGCGATCGCGCCGATGAGCAGGAACTTCTCCGGATACCGAAAGGGGCGAAACGGTGGGACCCATTCAAACAGCGCCCTATACAGGGGACTGTGGCTCCCCAGGGCGAGGAGGATGGAGAGCACGCCGGCAGTGAGCCAGAACGCCGTCCACCGGAGCCCGCGGCCCTTGAGGCCGCCAACGAACGCGAGCGCCAGAGTGATGCACCCGGCATACGCGCTGAGGATCCAGGGCACTTCCGAACTGGCCATGAAGCGGGTGGAGAAGCCATAAGCTCCGCTGTGAAGGGCCGGCGGCAACAACAGGTGGAGGGCTCCTCCCGGTCCCAGAGATCGAGCCGAGGCGTACTCCAGGTCGATGGGCAGGCTGCGCACGGAAGCGCTCATGTACTCCGCGAACGGCAGGAGCTGGACGGATACCATCGCCACGGCCAGCACTCCTGCGATCACGAACGCCGACATCTGCCTGCCACGTCCCAGATCGCGCTTCTCCACGGCGAACAACCCGTGCGCGAAGACGAGCAGCAGGCCGACGGCCAGCATCTGGGGCTCGCCGCCGAGAAAGGCGACGACGCACAGGACGGCGAAGAGCAGCAGGTCCCGGATGCGCCCCCCGGCGAGCACCCGGTCCCACGCCAGGAAGATCCAGGGAAGCCAGGCCACGGTCTGCAGGTTGTTGACGAAGTTCCCGAGGGAGACGAAGAAACCACCCAGCATGAAGACGAGGCCGCCCATGATCGCGGCGGTCCACCCGTGTCCCCAGCGGCGAAACAGGAGCGCCATGCCCGCGCCGGCGAGAGGGAAGTGGAGCACGATCAGCCAGTCGAACGCGGCGGGCATCGGCAAGGCGTACAACACGAGGCTTCCGGGGTACAGAAGACCCGGCTGGAGCGACGCGAAGAAGGGCTCCCCCCCGGCGACCCAGGGGTCCCAGAGCGGCAGTGTTCCGGATCGAACCGTGGAGGCCAGGAAGTGCTTCATCGGATAGAAGAAGGGGGCCACGTCCCGGCTGAAGAACGCTTCTCCGCGGAACAGGACGCGATCGAAGAAGGCCGCGGCGACGAGCACGAAGAGGCCCGCTGCCGCGGCCGGAGCCGGGATGGTCCGCCGCAGGCCGTCCCTCGGAATCATGACTCAGTCGCCCCCATCGTCTCAGGGGACCCACCAGGATGACCAAAGGGCGCGGCAGGGTGACCCGCCGCGCCCCGGTCTGCGATCCTCAAGAGAGTCGAAGATCTGGAAGGCTGCCTTACGGCGACTTCTGGATCTTGCCCTCTACCGAGCTGCCCGTGCCCACCTCTACCCAGAAAGTGTTGCCCGAGCTGGTGTGCGAGGCCGTGATCGAATAACCGCCGGCCGAGGCGGCCGAAGCGGAAATCGCGATCCCGGAGCTGGTTGTGAAACTGCCCGTGGCCATCGAGGCCGGTGCATACGTCTGCTCGTCGGCGAAGTAGGCCTCCTGGGACGACATCGCGTTGCGGACGTCGCTCTTGGCGGTCGCGTCGAACGCCTTCTCCTTCGTGCTGGCGAACTGCGGTATCGCGATCGCGGCCAGGATGCCGATGATCACGACGACGATCAGCAATTCGATCAGCGTGAAGCCCTTCGTGTTGCGGAGCATCTGTCCTCCATCGGTTCTGGTTTGTGAACGGTTTCTCTTCCGAGGTCAGGTTTTCGTTCACCGTTGGAGGACCGTGCCTCCGGCGGGGGTTAACGGCAACCCACGTGCCGGATACTCTTGCAGAACACAAGTACTTGCAGTTTATGATTTTCCGATACCGCACCGCGGATTGCGGCAGCCCACCGACTATCGGTGCCATTGCACTCTGCAAAGTTTGCGTGCTGTACTGCAATGGTTGAAGGCTCAGCCTTCCAGGTCGTATCGCTTGATCTTCCTGTACAGGGTGCTGGGATCGATTCCGAGCACTTCGGCCGCCCGGGTCTTGTTACCGGCCTCCGCCTTCAGCACGTGCTCGATGTAGGCGCGCTCGATGATGTCGAGCGGGGGATTCACCTCCGTTCGATCCTGGACCAGTGGCTCGGGCGGCGCCTCTCGCAGCCGCGATGGCAGGGCCTCGGGCTTGATCGTCGTTCCCGCCGTGAGGACCACCGCGCGCTCGATCACGTTCTCGAGTTCCCGGACGTTTCCGGGCCAGTGGTACTCCTTGAGCACGGCCAGGGCTTTCGATGACAGCTTCTTCGCTCCTCTCGGATCCCCCTCGGCCTGCGCCATCAGGAAGTGCTCCGCCAGGAGCTCGATGTCCTCGTCCCGGTTCTTCAACGGCGGGAGCTCCAGTGTGATGACGTTGAGCCGGTAGTACAGATCGCGGCGGAATCGACCTTCCTCGATGTCGCGCTCGAGGTCCCGGTTGGTGGCCGCGATGAGCCGGACGTCTACCGGAATCGCCTCGGTGGCCCCTACCGGGATCACCTCTCGCTGCTGCAGCACGCGAAGCAGCTTGACCTGGGTTGAAGGCGCCATTTCACCCACCTCGTCCAGGAAGAACGTGCCCCCGGAAGCCGCAATGAACAGCCCTTCCTTGTCGCGAACGGCGCCGGTGAAACTCCCCTTGACGTGTCCGAACAGCTCCGACTCGAGGAGCCCTTCCGGCAACGCTCCGCAATTGAGCGACAGGAACCTGCGGTTGGAGCGAGGAGACAGATCGTGAATGTAGCGGGCGAACACTTCCTTGCCGGTGCCGCTCTCGCCGCCGATGAGGATCGTGGATTCGCTGTCGGCCACGCTCTCCGCCAGCTTCAGCGCGATCTCGAAGGTCGGGCTGGCCCCGATCGGGCGGCCCGCCTTGAGAGTCTGCTGCTTCTTGAGCTCTCGCTTGAGGCCTGCGTTCTCCTGCTTGAGCCGGCCCCAGTCCAGGGAGCGACCGAGGACCGCGAGCAGCTCGTCGTTCTCGAACGGCTTCTGGACGTAATGGGTGGCCCCCAGATTGACCGCCTGGATGGCCGACTGCAGAGACGCCTGCGCCGTCATCAGCACGACGGGAGTGTTCGGACTCGTGCGACGGATTTCCTCGAGCACTTCGATGCCGCTCATCTTGGGCATGCGGACGTCGGTGAGCACCAGATCGGGAGCATGCTCCTTGAAGGCTTTCAGTCCTCCCGCCCCCGTAAGCTCGTAGACGACCTCGTAGCCCTCTCCCTTCAGCAGGACCGACAGCGACTCGATCAAACTCTGCTCGTCGTCGATCAGCAGAACTACCGGCTTGTCACGCATCTCTGCTCCTTTGGGTACCGTCGTACGGTCGATCACTGGATGTGCGCGCGCTCATCGGCGCGCGTTCCGGCCGCTCTCCGCCTCAGCCGTGACCATCGAACCGTTCTCGGCCGGTCCGCGGGCCGGAGGCTGATCCGGAGTCGAGAACGCTCCGACCGCCGGCCTCCTCTTTCCGGTTCGACGCGGCAGCACGATGGCGAACGTGGCCCCATCGCCGGGATTCGAGCTCGCTATCAGAGCCCCTCCGTGCGCCTGCACCGCCCGGTGCGCGATGGACAGCCCGAGTCCGCTTCCGCCGGCGCGACGCGTGTAGAACGGATCGAAGATGCGGGACAGGTCCTCTGCGGCTATGCCCGGGCCGTCGTCGATCACCCGGATCCGGACGGGATGGCCGAGCGATACCTCCGACGGAACGAGGTCGGGCCGCAGGGCGTCGGCGACGACCCGCACGGTGACCTTCTCCTCGGGTTTTCCTACCTGTACCGCGTTGAGCACCAGATTCAGCAGGGTCCGATGCAGCAGCTCCGGGTCACCCCACAGGCCTCCCATGTCGTCCAGAACCTCGGCGGTGATCGTCGCTCGCCCCTCCGCGGCGGGATGGCGCCGAACCGTCTCTATGACCTCGGCGATCAGGCGATCCACATCGACGGGCTTCCTCTCCGCCACCCCGACGCGAGCGAAGTCACTGAACTCGCCCAGGATCCGGCTCAGGCGGTCGGCCTCGCGCACGATCAGCCTCCCGAGGATCTGCTCGTCCTCGTCTTCGGCCGCTCGCCTGGACAGCTGCTCCACCGCGCTCCGGACCGAAGCGAGTGGGTTCTTCAACTCGTGAGCCAGAGACGCGGACAACTCCGCCACGGCTTCCAGCTTTCCCGTGCGAAGCCGGAGGTTCTCCAGCTGCCGAACGGCCCTCAGGTCCTGTAGCAGGACGACGTGCGAGGGGCCGGCGCCCACGTCCTGCAGCATCGTGGTGCTCACGGCGACGGGTACCGGGTCGCCGCCCTTTCCACCCGCTCCGGGCACGGAGGGCGCCAGCACGTCCGCCTCCCGGTTATAGACCCCCCTGCCGGTCTTCATCGTCTCCCGCACCGTA
>CANPVW010000089.1 GCA_947581745.1 Candidatus Benthicola azotiphorus | reverse complement strand
CCGCCGAGCCGGACGTCACCGTGTTCCTTCTTGTCGACGCTCGGGTGATCCGTCGCGTGGGTGACGTCCACCACGATCCCGACGTCCGGGTCGAGGCCGTATGAACCGGTGCGGGCCCCTCCCGCCGCCATGTATCCGATCTCTTCCTGGACGGTCGCGGCGGCCACGGCGTGCGCCGAGCATCCCTTGGCGTGCGCCCTGCGGAGCGCCTCGAGAACGACGACCGCCCCGACGCGATCATCGATCGACCGGGCGGCCAGAAGGTCGTCCGTCAGATCGAGGGCATCGGAGCGGATCACCGCCACGTCTCCTATGGCGACTCTGGACTTCGCCTCTTCGGCGCTCGCCGCCCCGATATCTATCCACAGGTCCTTGAGCTTGACCGCCTTGTCGGCATCATCTCCACGAATCAGGTGGATCGCCCTTCGGCCCACGACACCCGCCACCAGGCCGGATTCGGCGAGGATCTCGACGCGCTGGCCGACCAGCACCTGCGCGTCCCATCCACCCACGCTGCGGACCCACAGGTACCCCTGTTCGTCGACGTGATTGACCATCAGGCCGATCTCGTCGATGTGTCCGGCCAGCATGACGCGCGGAGACGAACCGGGATTGATCGCGGCAAAGCTGTTGCCGTGCACGTCGCCCCAGGTCTCGTCCGCGAATGTCGCTGCCTCCTCCCGCCACACGGCAGCCGCCCGGGTCTCGTATCCCGACGGTCCGCGGGCGTCCAGAAGCCGATCGATCAGGTCTCGCATTTCGGTGTCCATCGTCTGTTGACGGTCATGTCTCGCACGGCGGGAAACGGCATCCTCCCGCCAGTCGGATGAGCGTCCCGTGGGGCCACGGGCTCACCGACCGTCTCGCGGGTGCCTGAGGGTACTGCCGGAGGAGCCGGCCAGCAACGCCGGACGACCCTCAGCCGGTCTCGGCGGCGAGCAGCTCGCGCACCCTCCCTTCCAGCCCGGGCTTCGATTCCTCGACCGCACCCAGCTCGTGCACGTAATCGAGGAACATTCGCTCGAAATCGAAATGAGGATAACAGTTACGACACTTCTCAAGATGCCGCCGCACGGCTTCGTGCTCGCCCGCACCCAGCTCTCCGTCCAGGTATTCGTACACTCGGGCCAGCGCTTCCTCACACGTCAGCTCGCGCCGCTCGGAATGGCCCTGCCCGGGCTGCTGCCGGTTGTCGCTCATCTCAGGTACCCCATCTCGACCGCGAATTCGTACAGCTTCTCCTGGAGCCGCTTCCGCGCTCTGAACAGGCGCGACTTGACCGTGCCGACGGGAACGCCCATGAGATCCGAAACCTCCTGATAGCTGAGGCCCTCCAGGTCGGAGAGCACGACCGTCACCCGGAACTCCTCCGGCAGCTCGTCGATCGCCCGGATGACCTGGTCATCGATGATGCGATCGAAGATTCGGCCCTCTGGATCGGCCTCGTAAAGCGCCGTGGAAGACGGCCGCTCTGCCAGGGCCTCGAACTCGACGGCCGCCGGACGGGACTGCTGCTGGCGAAACTGGTTGATGAACGTGTTCCGCAGGATGGTCATCAGCCAGGCCCGGCAGTTCGTGCCGACCGTGAATCGATCCCACGCCTGGTACGCCTTGAGGAAGGTCTCCTGCACGAGGTCCTCGGCACGCGGCTCATCTCCTCCCGAAAGGCGCAGGGCGAGGCCGTAGAGTGCATCGAGGTGCACGAGGGCCTCGGACTCGAACTCCTTCCGTCTCCGTTCGGTCGTGATGGTCATCGCTCCGCTTCGAGGCACCGCGTGGATACGCGCTCGGCCGAACGGTATGTTGTCCTTACCCGTCGCGGCAAGCGCCCGCGGATCGGCCCGGCGGAGCCCTCCGCAGGAACGCGGACCTCGCGGATCCGTATTACGGTTGGCGCGAGGGCTGCATTTTCACTTCACGAGCAACGTCTGCGACCGGGCTCCGGGTTCCCCGGGCGTCGGGCGCCGCGGATCGATCGACGAACGGGGGTAGATGAATGGGTAGCGAGAAGCGGAGCCGGGGGCGTACGCTGGCCGTCGTGTCGGCCGGCCTCGTAGCGATCGTCCTGGTGGCGTACCTGGCGCTCATCGTCGTCTTCCGGGCCATTCTGGACCCCAGGTCCCTCGCGGACCGCGCCGAGCCCCATATCTCGGCGGCGCTCAACCGGCGCGTCGACATAGGCTCGGCGGCCCTCTCGATCTTCCCTCGGCCCGAGGTACGACTGCTGCGCCTGCGGATCGAGAACCTCCCGGACTTCGAGGGAATGCCGCTCGCCACGGTCGACGAGCTGCGCCTGCGTCCCCGCCTGCTGCCCCTGCTGCGCAAGCGGGTGGAAATCGATCGCGTGCTGGCCGTGGGTCCTCGCGTCCTGCTCCAGGTCGACGAGCAGGGGAAGACGAACTTCGGGGACTTCGTTCCCGCGTCCCGGGATGAAGCTGCGGTGCCCGAAACACCGCTGTCACTGGAGATCCGGGGCATCGAGCTCGTGGAGGGTCGGGTCGGCTACCGTGACGCCGTCAGCGAGCGCTCCTTCCAGGCAGACGGGCTGAGGATCGAAGGCTCCGTGGAAAGAGACGCGGAAGGGAGGCTGGCGCTCGACCTCGAGTCGGAGGTCGACAGCCTTCGGTTCTCCTATCCCCCGGCGTGGCAGAAGGGGGTGCGGGGACTCCGGGTGCGGACCGAGATCGAGGCCGTCGCCGGCCCGAAGTTCGGATGGATCGAGGTCGCTTCCGGCACTGCGACGATCAACGGACTGACGGTGGAGGTCACCGGTCGGGCGGATTCGCTCAAGTCCGAGAGACGCCTGTTCGATTTCGCGGTGCGAGGAAACGGCGTGGAGCTCTCGCGGCTGATTTCGAGTCTTCCCGACTCGGTGCGCAAAGCGGTCCCCGTCGACCTGTGGGGGGAGCTTGGCGTGGATCTCGTCCTTCGCGGCGCGCTGGGTCCGGACGAGTTCCCCGACGTGAGCGGGCTGGTCACGGTGCGCGGTGGCGGTGTGAGGCGCGGCGCGGACCGGCCTTTGCTCGAATCACTTGACGCCGACGTCACGATCGGATCGGCACGTGCAGAGATCACGCGACTTCGGGCGAGCCTGCCGGGAGGAAGCGTCTCTGCAACGGGCCACGTCGCGCTCGACTCGACGCTCGCGTTCGACCTGTCGAGCGATGGGCGGGCCGATGCCGCAGCCCTGGCGGCGGCGTCCGGAACCGGCGGACCGGACCGATCCGCCGTGACCCGGGGCTCCGTTCGCTGGAACGTCACCGCGCGTGGCTCGGCCGGGCGCCCCGCCGCGACGAGCCTGACGGGCGAGATCGGACTGGAAGGCCTGGCGGTCGAAGGAGGATCGCTGGTGCGACCCGTGGAGGTGGCGTCGGCCACCGTACGTCTGGAAGGAACGGGCGCGAAGTGGAACGACGTGACCGTGCTGGCCGCCGGGGACCCGATGAAGACATCTGGCAGCCTGCGCGATCTGCTCGGACAGCTCGCGGAGCCGTCCAGAACGCCGTCCGTGGAGGCCTCGATATCGGCGGCGAGACTCGATCTGGACGCGCTGATCGGACCGGCGCGAGCGGAGATCGGGTATGGACGCATCGCCTGGGCCCGACTCGCCGAGCGACCGCTGCAGGGCCGGGCGGCCGAAGACTGGGCCGCCGAGCAGGACTTGCGACGACCTGGCCCCCTGCCGGTCGTCGGCCACGTTGCGTTCCGCGCTGATTCGGTGCTCCGCATGCCCTACAGGCTGACCGGCGTGGTGGCCGACCTGCAGCTGCATCCGGACCGGATCGATCTCACCGACGTCCGATTCGCGGCGTACGGGGGCACGGGTACGGCAAGTGGTGCTCTCCACCTGGGCGACGTGGACTCGGAGCCGTTCCAGCTCGACGTCTCGCTCTCCAACGTGCGGGCGGAGCGCTATCTGGCTGAGAATACGCCGCTCGGGACGCTGATCTCGGGATCGCTGTCGATGGACCTGGCTCTCGAAGGGGGTGTGGACCGGATGGCCCTGCCGGTCACCAGCCTGCTGAACGGCGCCGGCAGATTCGAGATCCGGGATGGCCGGATCGCACCGAACGCGTTGACCGACGGGTTGCTCCGCTTCCTCCGACTGGAGAGCGTGCGCGATCTCCGGTTCAGCCGCTGGAATTCGCCCTTCCAGATCCGTGACGGCCTGATCGTGCTCGACGGCAGCGATTTCAGCGGGTCCGAGCTCGTGGCCGAACTGCAGGGAGCGCTCGGGTTCGGGGGATCGCTGGACCTCGGTGCTCTGATTCGCCCGGACTCGGCCCTGGCCAGCGCGGCCACGGTGGCGGCAGGAGCGGCAGGGGCGGTCATCGACCGCTATCTGAAGGCAGGGGGCGCTCTGGAACTGGCGGTGCGACTCACGGGCGAGGCCTCGAGCCCCCGGTTCGAGCTGGATCCGGAGGCGATGCAGGAGTCCTCGCGGACCGTGCTGGAGCAGGCCGGACAGCGGGCGCTCCAATCGGGCGAGGCGCAGGTCAGGGAACGCGGACGCGAGCTGTTGCGTGGACTGCCCGGGCAGAAGCCGGCAGCCGGCGCGGCAGCGCCCGACACCACGCCCGCGGCGGGACCCGATTCCGCCGCACCGCCAGGTGAGAACGGCGGATCGGACGACCCGGGCGGTGAATAGGGCGGCGAGGTCCCTCCTCGTCGGCTCCGTGGCCTGGCTTGCGTCGGGTTGCATCTCTGGCCGGGCACTGAGCGGATATCCGGGCTACCCCTTCATGGCCTTTTCCGTCCCGCAAACGGCCGACTCTGCGTTCTTCGCGCTGCAGACGGCACTGAGGGACGAAGGGTACGCGATCGACTTCACGGATCGAGCAACGGGACTCATCAACACGCGTCCCGGCGCGGATCCGGCGAACACGGTCTTCCTGAGCGCGGTGATCGGGGCGACCGGGGACGGAGCGGGATCCGACGTCTGGATCGCCGGCTACGAGAGGACGGGCGGTACTTCGAGGCGGGTCAGTCCGCTCGACGAGGACCTGTGGCCCGATGTGCAGTCCGCCTCGGCCCGGATCAGCCGGCGAATGGGCGGGTCCCC
>CANPVW010000088.1 GCA_947581745.1 Candidatus Benthicola azotiphorus | reverse complement strand
CGGCACTCCCGGCCTCGAGCATCGGATCGGAGGCATCGAGCGGGACGCGACGACCGGGAACATCTCCTACGATCCGGACAATCACGATCAGATGACCCGCCTGCGGGCGAGCAAGATCGCGGGGATCGCGAACGACATTCCGGAGCAGGGGGTGGAGCTGGGACCGGCCGAAGGACGCCTGGCGGTGGTCGGCTGGGGCTCGACATACGGATCGCTGTTCAAGGCGGTGGAGAGATCTCGGCAGAAGGGGCTCGAGGTGTCGCACATCCACCTGAGGTACCTGTCTCCGTTCCCCCGGAACCTGGGAGATCTCCTGCAGCGATTCGACCGGGTGCTGGTGCCCGAGCTCAACGCGGGGCAGCTTCTCGCGATGCTGCGAAGCACCTACCTGATCCCGGCCGAGGGACTGAACAGGGTTGCCGGGCGGCCGTTCCGGATCGGAGACATCGAGGCCACGATCGGTCTCATGCTCGCGGACTGAGAGGAACCGATGAGCCACAGCATGCTTCCCCAGCTCAAGCCGAAGGACTTCGCTTCCGACCAGGAGGTCCGGTGGTGCCCCGGATGCGGCGACTACGCCATCCTCAAGGCGATCCAGAAGGTACTCGCCGACCTCGAGGTGCCGCGCGAGCGAAGCGTGTTCATCTCGGGGATCGGATGCTCGTCCCGCTTCCCCTACTACATGGCGACCTACGGTTTTCACACGATCCACGGCCGGGCGCCCGCCGTGGCGACGGGGACCAAGCTGGCGAATCCGGAGCTCGATGTGTGGGTGATCACGGGCGACGGGGACGGGCTCAGCATCGGTGGGAACCACCTCGTGCATGCCCTCCGCCGGAACGTCGACCTCAACATCATTCTGTTCAACAACGAGATCTACGGGTTGACCAAGGGTCAGGTCTCTCCGACGTCGAAGCGTGGCACCCTGTCGCCGACGACCCCTCGAGGGTCCGTCTCGAATCCGATCAGCCCCGCCACGATGGCGCTCGGCGTCGGCGCGCGGTTCGTGGCCCGGTCGGTGGACATCAACCAGGCTCACCTGGTGGACGTGCTCAAGCAGGCCCACGCGAACGCGGGCACATCTTTCGTCGAGATCTTCCAGAACTGCATCGTGTTCAACGACGCGACGTTCGCGGACTTCACGGACAAGGCGGTGGCAAGCGAGAACCAGCTGCTCGTGGAACACGGGCGGCCCCTTCTGTTCGGGGCGGAGCGTGACCGCGGCCTGCGCCTCGATCCCTCGTCGTGGTCGCTGGAAGTGGTACGGCCGGGAACGAACGGAATCACGGAAGCCGACGTGCTGGTGCACGACGAGACGAACCGGACTCTCGCCACGATGCTGGCGGCCCTGGAGCCGCCGGACTTTCCGATGGCGCTGGGCGTCCTGTACCGGGATCCCGCCCCGACGTTCGACCGCCAGGTGCTGGCGCAGGTCGAGCCCGAATCGGAGGGCAGGGGCCTGGCCGACCTGCTGTACGGCGGCCGGACCTGGAAGGTGAGCGGCCAGGTCTAGCCGGCCCGAAGGCGGGTCAGATCAGATCCGCCACCATCTTGACGAGAATCGCGACGATCGCGCTCGGGGCCACGAAGCGGATCAGGAAGGACCACGTCCGGCCTAGCGGGAAGCGGCCGTCATTCTCCCTCACCTCTTCGCCGGCCGCCCTGACACCCCATACCCAGCCCACGAACAGGCTGATCAGCAGCGCTCCGATCACCAGCGAGTACTGCCCGAACAGCATGAAGGTGAAGCTCAGGAAGTCCATGCCTATCCCCGGAAGCGAAGTCAGCCAGGACACGGCGCCGTTGGCCAGGGCGCTCGGGATTCCGAGCACGAAAGCCACCCCGCCGAAGCAGATGGCGGCCTTTCGCCGGGACATCCCGTGCTCGTCCACGGCCCACGAGGTGACGACCTCGAGGAGGGACACGCTGGAGGTAAGCGCCGCGATCCCCAGCAGCATGAAGAAGCCGGTTCCGAAGATCACTCCGCCGTAGGGCGCGGGCGGGATCGAAGAGAGCAGGGAAGTGAGGACCACGAACACCATGCCAGGCCCGCCCGATCCGGGCTCGAGTCCAGCGTGAAACAGGGTGGGGAAGATGATCAGCCCGGCCAGGATCGCGATCGTGGTGTCGGCGAAGGTGACCCAGCCGGCAGATGACACGAGGTCGTCCCGCTTCGAGACATAGGAGCCGTAGGTGATCATCGCGCCCATGCCGAGGCTCAGGCTGAAGAACGCCTGGCCGATCGCCGACAGGATCACCGTGCCGGTCACTTTGCTGAAGTCCGGCTTGAGGTAGAACGTCAGGCCGGCATCGGCCCCCGACAGCGTGACGGCGCGCACTGCCAGCGCCGCGAGAAGCACGAACAGCAGCGGCATGAGCACCTTGGTCCAGCGCTCGATCCCGTCACGGACGCCGCCGAGCACCACCCAGATCGTCAGAGCCATGAACAGCAGGTGCCACGAGATCGCGGGGACGGCTCCGCCCGCGAGATCGCTGAAGATCGCCGCCGTATCGGTCCCCTCCCGAAACGTCCCGATCAGGGTCTTGTAGATGTAGGCGAGGGTCCAGCCCGCGATTACCGAGTAGAAGCTCAGGATGACGATGCCCGTGAGCACGCCGAGCCCGCCCACGATCACCCATGCCTTGCCCGGCGCCAGCGCCCTGAAGGCCCCGACCGGGTTTCGCTGGGTGCGGCGCCCCACGATCAACTCCGCCAGCATCACGGGTGCGCCGATCAGGGCCACGGCCCCCAGGTAGATCAGCAGGAAGGCCGCGCCGCCGTTCTGACCGGCTACCGTCGGGAAGCCCCAGATGTTGCCGAGCCCGATCGCGCTGCCCGCCGCGGCGAGAATGAACGCGACCTTCGAGCCCCACGTGTCGCGGGATGGTCCGGTACTCGGATCCATGGGCCGGCTTCCTCCATTGGTCGAGAGAGTGACTGCGCCCCGTCAGACCGGTCGAGGACGATAAGGCGGATGCGACCGTAAGAAAAGCGCCCGGCGGGATTGCGAACCTCCACGGATTGGCTGACCTTCCAGCATCATCACCTCGTTCTCTCGTCGGAGACAGCAGATGACTGAGCCGCAAGACAGGAAACTGCAGGCCATCTTCCTGATCGTCCTCGCGCTTTCGATCACCGCCGTGTTCTTCCACATGATACGGAGCTTCGTCGAGACCCTCTTTCTCGCAGCGGTGTTCAGCGGGATGATGTACGGCTCGTACCGGAGGCTGGCGAGCTGGACCGGTGGCCGGAAGTCGACGGCCTCTGCGCTTACGGTGGGCCTGTTCGTTCTCGTCCTCCTGGTGCCGCTTCTCGCGTTTCTGGGAGTCGTCGTGTCACAGGCGATCGAGGTCAGCGCTTCCGTCGGCCCGTGGGTGGAGAGGGAGATCGCGCACACCAATCGCCTCGACGAGCTCCTGGCGAGGCTTCCGTTCTGGGACGTGATCCAGCCGTACCAGGACCTGATCTCGACGAAGATCGCCGAGTTCGCGGGACGGCTCGGGACCATCCTCGTGGGCCTGGTGGCGGCCGCCAGCCGTGGGACGGCGGTGTTCTTCTTCCAGCTGTTCATCATGCTGTACGCGATGTTCTTCTTCCTGCTGCACGGCAAGCAGTACCTCGCACGGATGCTCTACTACCTTCCGCTCGGTCCCGATGCGGAGAACCGGCTGGTCGGGAAGTTCGTGTCGGTGGCCCGGGCCACGATCAAGGGAACGCTGGTGATCGGGGTCGTGCAGGGGGGACTGGCGGGACTTGCCTTCCTGGCGGCCGGAATCCACGGCTGGGCATTCTGGTCCGTCGTGATGATGATCCTGTCGATCATTCCGGGCATCGGGACCGCGCTCGTCTGGGTTCCGGCCGTGATCTACCTGTTCGCGATGGGCTCCGCCGCCAGGGCCGTCGTGCTCATGGTCTGGTGCGTCCTCGTGGTCGGCATGGTGGACAACGTCCTCAGGCCGCGGCTCGTCGGCCGCGACACCCAGATGTCGGACCTGCTGGTTCTCGTCAGCACGCTGGGCGGGATCATCGCGTTCGGAGCAGCCGGATTCATCATCGGTCCGATCGTGGCGGCGTTGTGGGTCACCGTGTGGGAGATCTACGGCGAGACGTTCTCATCCTTCCTTCCCAGGGTGGAGATGTCCGTCACGGACACGGTGGCCGGGATGCCGATGGTGGTGCCGCCGGGAGCTGATTCCAGCCCGCGGCAGATGGAGTCGACCGACACGCCCCGTCTTTGGCCGACGGGGGACCCCACTCCGTCGGACGCGGAGGAGACGACGGCCGCAGGGGATGAACCGCCCGGCCCAGAGGATGGCCCTTCCCGGTGATCGAGCCGTCGGACGGTCCGAGCGCAGCCCACGGTGCGGACGGGGCCAGGGTGTCCCTGGAGCGAGCCGGCGACGATCTGGTGATCGGCCTCGGAGGTACCTGGCAGATCCGGGCCCACCTTCCGGGCACGACGGCCGTGGAGGCCGCGCTCGAGAGCACCCCGGCACCGAGGGAGGTCCGTTTCGATTCCGCCGACCTGGGCGGCTGGGACAGCAGCGTCCTCGCCTTCCTGCAGGGAGTGGAAGACGCGGCGGGGGCCCGCGCCATTCCCGTGAGCCTCGACGGACTGCCGACCGGCGTGAGGCGTCTCGCGGAGCTCGCCCGGACGGTTCCGGAGCGGGGCGTTCGGCCCGAGGTTCCTCGAGGTTCGCCAGTGAGACGTCTCGGATGGCTCGGGCTTCGGATCTACGAAGGGGCACTGGAAGACATCGGCTTTCTCGGGGAGGCGGCGCTCGCGTTCGGGCGCTTCCTGAGGGGCCGCGCGAGCTACCGGAGATCGGACCTCAGGCTTCTCATCCAGCAGGCCGGAGCGGATGCGCTCGGCATCGTCTCGCTCGTCAGCTTCCTGTTCGGGCTGATCCTGGCCTTCGTGGGCGCCGTTCAGCTGGAACAGTTCGGGGCGAGCATCTATGTCGCGGACCTGGTGGGGGTAGGCATGGTGCGCGACATGGCGGCCTTCATGACGGCGATCATCGTGGCAGGTCGGAGTGGCGCGGCGTATGCGGCGCAGCTCGGCACGATGAAGGTGACCGAGGAGATCGACGCTCTGCGCGCGACCGGCATTTCACCGATGGAGTTCCTGGTGGTGCCGCGCGTCGTCGCGCTGGTCGTGATGATGCCGCTGCTGACCGTGTACGCCGACCTGATGGGGATCCTGGGTGGCTACGTGGTAGGTGCCGGGCTGCTGCACATCACGTCGGCCGCCTACGTTCAGCAGACGACGGCCGCCGTGAACATGACACAGTTCGTGCCGGGGGTGATCAAGGGCACCGTGTACGGCCTGCTCGTCGCTCTGGCCGGCTGCAATCAGGGGATGAAGGCAGGGAGCAGTGCGTCCGCCGTGGGTGACGCGGCCACGCGTGCGGTCGTGAGCGGTGTCGTGGCGATCATCGTAGCGTGCGGCGTCGCGCAGGTGATTTCCTGGGTGTTCGGAATCTGAAGATGAACGACGCGCCGAGCCCCTCGGACGACGCCGCTCCGAGCGATCAGATTTCGGTCAGGCACCTGACCATGGCGTACGAAGACTTCGTGGTGATGCGTGACATCAGCTTCGACGTGTCCCCGGGCGAGATCTTCGCGATCATGGGAGGAAGCGGGTGCGGTAAGAGCACGCTCATGCGGCACATGCTGGGGATGCTGGAACCCGCCTCGGGAGAGATCTTCTACTCGGGGGAGAGCTTCACGCGCGCGCCGCCGGAGGCACGTGGGCGCGCGCTGCGCCGGTTCGGGGTGCTGTTTCAGGGCGGGGCCCTGTGGAGCTCGATGACCCTGGCCGAGAACATCGCCCTGCCGCTCGAGGAATACACGGATCTCCACCCGGCCGAGATCCGTGACATCGCCACGCTGAAGCTCTCCCTGGTGGGCCTGCGCGGGTTCGAGGACTATTATCCTTCAGAGATAAGCGGTGGGATGCGCAAGCGTGCCGGGCTGGCGCGGGCCATGGCCCTCGATCCCGCGATCATGTTCGTCGATGAGCCATCGGCGGGCCTCGATCCGGTGAGCTCGCGTCTCCTGGACGACCTGATCCTGGAGCTCAGCGAGAGCTTCGGCACCACATTCGTCGTGGTCACTCACGAGCTGGCGAGCATCTTCAGGATCGCGACCACGAGCATATTCCTGGATACCAACACCCGGACCGCCACGGCCATCGGACCTCCGGCGTGGCTGCGGGATCACTCGGAGGACCCCGCGGTGCGGGCGTTCCTGCGCCGGGGAGAGGCAGAGCATGAGTAGACGCGCGAATCCCACCGTGGTCGGCGGTTTCATCCTGGGCGCCGTCGTCCTCGTGGTCGCGGCCGTGGTCGTGTTCGGGAGCGGGCGGCTGTTCAAGGACACCGTTCCTTACATCTCGTGGTTTGAGGGATCGGTGAACGGCCTGAACGTGGGCGCGCCGGTGAAGTTCATGGGTGTTCGCATCGGCCAGGTGACGGATGTCCGCCTCAGGGGCAGGGACGACATTCCGGACACGGCGGAGGAGTTCGAGAGCTGGGAGGAGAACATCCGCATTCCCGTGTTCTACGAGTTGGACCGCGACCTTCTGCGAAGCCAGGGTTCGGTGCTGGACGTCGGCGATCGTCACTCCGCGGAGCTGATGGTCCAGGGCGGCCTCCGGGCCGCGCTGGCCGTGGAGAGCATCCTCACGGGCCGAAAGTACATCGCGCTCAGTGTCGACCGGAGCGCTCCCTACGAGCTGGTCAACGAGCCGGGCATCCGGGCGTTCGAGATCCCGACGGTTGAGACCGGACTCGAATGGCTCGAACGGGATGTCCAGGGGCTGATGGCCAAATTGACCGAGCTCGACGTGGAGGGGCTGGTCGAAGCGATCACCGGCGCGGCGAACGAGATCGGCGACCTCGCCTCCGGAAGCGCGACCCGCGAGGCACTGGCGGACCTTCCGAGCACCCTGGCCGAACTGCGCGAGACGTTGACGTCGATCCAGGTCCTCGCGGCCCGCGCCGACACGACGATGCAGGCGGTTCGGCCTCGAATCGACGCCAGCTCGGACGAAATTCAGGCCGCCGCCGAGGAGCTCGACGCGACGCTGGGGAACCTGAAGGCGGTCCTCGAGCCGGGTTCGCCGCTCCTCATCGAGCTGGAGGGATCGCTGAACGAGATCGGCAGGGCGGCCGCGGCACTGCGGGAGCTCGCCGATTACCTGCAGCAGAACCCGAGCGCGCTGGTGCGCGGCAAGGACGTGGGAGGCGACCGATGAACAGGACCCGCGGCGTTCGGCTGCTCGTGGTCGCTCTGGTTGCGACGGGTCTCACGGCGGCCTGCTCTCTGAATCCGAAGGAAGACCCTACCCGGTACTACACGCTGGCGAGCCTTCTGGACGGTCCCGATCTGCTGCAGTCCGCCGGCCTGAACGCGGAGGGGGAGGACGGGCTGCCGGCTCTCGATCTGCAGATCGGCGTCGGACCCATCTCCTTTCCCAGGTACCTGGAGAGGAGCCGGATGGTGACGCGTCTGGCCGATAGCGAGCTGCAGTACCTGGAGACCGAACGTTGGGCCGAACCGCTGGATGAGGCGTTCCAGCGCGTCCTGGCCGCGAACCTCTCGAAGATCCTGCGCACGGACGATGTGATCTTCCACCCGTGGTATTCCACGGTCCATCCGGACTACTCGGTCGCCGTCCACGTGGTGCGTTTCGAGCGCGACCCGCAGGGCACGGCTCACCTGGCAGCCCGCTGGGAGCTGTGGGGCGCATCGGGAGACCTGATCGCGACGGAGGGGTTCAGGGACGTGGAGCCCCCGGATTCACCATCGATCTCGGGTTCCGTGCAGGCCCAGGACCGGCTGCTCGCCAGGTTGAGCCGACGGATCGCCGACGAGATCAGGCACTCTTCTTCGGACTAGCCGTCGTCCCGCGACGTCCGGAATGACGGGCCGGCGATGATATGGTGACCTGGCGGCACCCTAGAGGAACCGGATGATTCGCTGTATGTTTTCAGACTGCATTGGCAGCGGTAGAACGACGTACATTGGCGGGTGATGATCGACGCGCATTCTGACCTGACACTTCTCCGGTCGAACTGGCCGGAGTACGCGGACCCGGCCAGGACCCACGTGGTCGAGGTCGCCGGTGTCCGCATCGGCGGAACCCAGCCGGTAGTCATCGCGGGTCCGTGCGCCGTCGAATCCTACGAGCAGACCCTGAGCGCCGCGCGGGCGGTAGCCGATGCGGGCTGCCGGTTGTTGCGTGGCGGGGCGTTCAAGCCGCGCACGAGCCCGTACTCGTTCCAGGGCCTGGGGATGGAAGGTCTCGAAATCCTCAGGACCGTCAGCGCGGAGACCGGCCTCGCGGTGGTCACGGAGGTGCAGGACCCGCGCCTCGTCGAGCAGGTGGCCGAGGTAGCCCACATGCTTCAGATCGGGTCACGCTCGATGCAGAATTTCCCGCTGCTGGTGGAAGCGGGCCGTGCGGGGCGACCGATTCTCCTGAAGCGGGGATTCAGCGCCACCCTCGAGGAATGGCTGTGCGCGGCCGAGTACATCGCTCGGGAGGGCTGTCGTGACATCGTGCTCTGCGAGCGCGGGGTCCGGCGCAACGCGTCGTGGAACGAGGCTCGATCGGAACTGGACGTGGACGTATTCGGGCCGGCAAGGCGGGCCACGCCGCTTCCCGTGATCGGGGATCCGTCTCATGCGACGGGCGACTGGACGAAAGTCGAGGAAGCGAGCGCTGCCGCCCTCAGCGCCGGCGCGCACGGACTGCTGATCGAGGTGCTGCCTCCGGGAGTCGAACGCTCAGACCTGCAATGCGATCCCTCCCAGGGAGTGCCGGCAGCCGTCCTCCGCCGGATCGTGGAGCTCGCGAACGGCCGCCGCGTGACCCTGGCGGCCGCCGGGGCGGTGGCGTCCGTGGCGGAACCGTGAGCCGGGGGAGCCCCGCACGTCCCCGAATGGTCGCAGCCTTCGGCGCGGCGCTGGCCGTCATCCTGGCCGGCTCCTGTGACGGCAACGACCCGATCTACGGGGTGTCCGGAGAGTCGGAATCAGCCGGAGACACCCTGTTCTCCGCGCTGTCGGGCAACTTCCAGAACGGAAGGACCTCGGAGGCGTTTCCGGAACCCCTGGTGGTGCAGGTCCTCCAGGACCTCGGCCTCGTGGACGGCGTGCAGAACACCGTGAACATCCAGCCGGTGGAGAATCTCGAGATCGGGTGGGCGATCACCGGCGGCGTGGCCACGCTCTCCAGTCCCGTCGCCTTCACCGACTCCACCGGACAGGCTTCGGTGGTCGTCACGTCGGGCCCGCTTCTCGGGGACATCGAGGTGACGGCGACGATAGGCGGACAGGATGGCCCGATGCGGGTATTCGACCTCCGGACCTCGGTGTATCTGATAGAGATCCTGTTCGACGGGTTCGAGGTGCCCCTGGGCGGCGACAGCATCGAGGTGGTGATCGGAGACACGATCGAGTGGGTGAACCGGGACGCCCTGAGTCACGCGGTGCGCTCCACGTCGGTTCCGGATGGCGTCTCCGGGTTCGCGAGCGGAGACCTTCGGAACAGCCACAGGTACCGTCTCGTGCCCAAGGTCGAGGGGCTGTACGACTATGATGACCCGCTCAGCGCGTGGGTTCCGGCCCCGACGGGGAGGATCTCCGTCGTAGGACGTGGGGTGGGTGGGCTCCGAACCGTCACGAGCACGACGGGCACCAACATCGATCCGGCCTACGTCGTCACGATCGACGCGACGCGATCCTCCGCGATAGGCCCGGAAGACGAGATCACCTTCCCGGCCCTCCCGGCGACCCCTCACGTCGTCCGACTGGTCGAAGTTCAGCCGAACTGCACCGTCGCCGGCGACAACCCGCGCTCGGTGACGGTGGTGGCCGCCGACACGGTCAGCACGACGTTCCAGGTCACCTGCGAGTGATCGCCGCGCGCCGATTCCTCGCCATCCTGTCGCTGATCCTGCTGACGGTCTCGCCCGGGATCGCCCAGGATCGGGCCGGCCTCACCGTCGGCGCGACGGACTCCGACCTGACCGGCGACGACATCGTTGCGGCGACCGATGCCCGGTGGGGGTATCACATCGGCGGCTTCGCCGAGACGGACGTCAGCGAGTCCCTGTCGCTCAATCTCGGCGTGAACTACACGCAGAAGGGCGGAAGCGGGCTGCTGGGAACCGGCCTGCTGGACTCCGAGCGCGTGGAACTCGATCTGAACTACGTCGAGCTGCCCCTCCTCGTCGAGCTGAAACTGCCGCTCGGCTCGACGTGGTCGCTGATGGCGTACGGCGGGATCGGTGCCGCGTTCAACGTCAGCTGCAAGGCGGCCCTCGGGGGAGGGGAGAAGGAGCCCTGCAAGGACACCGGTCTCGGCGGGCCGAAGACCGAGTGGGGTGTTCCCGCCGGCGGAGGGCTGGCGTACCGCCTCGCGAACGGCGAATCGATCGTGCTCGACGTGCGCTATACGTGGGGCCTGAACGACGTCGTGTCGAACGCGGTCGTCAGGACGGGGACGTGGCAGTTCCTCGTTCGCCTCGTGGGAGCCTGAGCCGGCGGACGATCGCCTCCAGGCTGGGCTCGACCGGATCGGGCCGCCTCACGGCCCGCGCGGCCGCGGGCACGTCCTTAAGGCCGGAGCCCGTGACCATCAGCACGATGGCCTCCTCGCGACTCACCACGCCGCTCTCCAGGGCCACGCCGAGGCCGGCCACGACCGCGGCCGCAGCCGGCTCGGCGAACACGCCCGTCGCCGCTGCCAGGTCGGGGATGGCGGCCAGGATCTGCCGATCGGACACCGTGACCGCCCCACCGTCGGTCTCCCGCAGGTGTCGAAGGCACAGGCGGGCGTTGCGAGGCGCTTCGACAGTGAGACTGTCGGCCACGCTGTGCGCGCCCGGAACGGGTCGCGCTTCCTCCAGCCCGCTCATCCACGCCCGTGCGATCGCCCCCGAACCCTCGGGCTGAACGGCGATCAGGCGGGGCGCCCGTGCGGTCAGGCCAGCCGCGACCAGATCGGCGAACCCTCGCGCGAGACCGGACAGGATGACGCCGTCTCCGACAGGCACCACGACCACGTCGGGAACTTCCGGGCTCATGGAGAGAGCGATCTCGAGCGCAGCCGTCTTCTTCCCTTCCAGCGTGAACGGGTTGAGCGCCGTGTTCCGGTTGTACCATCCGAGCTCGCGACAGGCCTCGAGGCAGAGCTCGAACGCTTCGTCGTAGCTTCCCTCCACGGGCAGGACGCGGGCGCCGTACGACAGCATCTGCACGAGCTTCGCCTCCGGCGCGGAGGCCGGCACGAACACGATCGTCTCGAGGCCCGCGGCGGCTCCCACGGCGGCGAGCGCCGTTCCCGCGTTTCCGGTCGATGCGGCGGCCACCGTCTCGAAACCGTATTCCCGGGCCTTGGCCGCGACGAGCAATGACGCCCGGTCCTTGGTCGATCCGCTCGGGTTTCGGGTGTCGTCCTTGATCCACAGGCGGTCTGCGCCGAGCGAAGCAGCGAGCCTCGGCGCCGGGAGCAGCGGTGTGCCTCCGGCCCGGAACGCCGGGAAGCTCTCCGGGCCGACCACGGGAAGGAAGGCGGCCAGAAACCTGGGGTCGGAGGGATCCCGATCGGGCCAGTCGGTCGGGAGGTCGGAAGCGACGACTTCCAGCACGCCACGCGTCGAGCCGCCGGCTTCCTGAAACTCGGCGCACGCCGGACATACCAGGAGGGTTGGATCCTCCTCGTATTCCTGCCGACATTCTGAGCAACGGAACACGAATCTGCGCATCTGAGTCCGTCTGGATCGGGTCTCTTCCAGGCGGCTCACATCGTGAGCGCCATCAGCGCCTTCTGCACGTGCAGCCGGTTCTCCGCCTCGTCGTACACGGCCGACTGGGGGCCGTCGATGACCTCGTCGGTCACCTCCCGGCCGCGGTCCGCCGGAAGGGGATGCATGTAGATCATGTGGTCACGGCCGAGGGCCATGTGGGCGGCATCGCACCGCCACGACGGATAGGCCTCGATCAGGCGGATGCCCTCGTCGTGGTCCCGGGTGTGGACCAGCGGTCCCCATGACTTCGGGATGACGACGTCCGCGTCCTCGAAAGCGTCCTCGAAGCGATTCGTGATCTCGAATCGAGCGCCGGACTGCTCCGCGTTGAGGCGCGCCTGAGCCTCGATCTCGGGGAGCAGCTTGAACTCGGGCGGATAGGCGAGCGTGACGTCGATCCCGAACCTCGGCATCATGAGGATCAGGCTCTGCGGCACCGATATCGGACGCACGTAGTTGGGCGCGCTCGTCCACGCCACGCCGAGCTTCAACCCGCTGGTGTCGCCGAACTTTTCACGGATCGTCAGATAGTCGGCCAGGATCTGGCAGGGGTGATACACGTCGCACTGCATGCTGAGGACCGGAACCGACGCGTGCGCCGCCACCTCGGACAGGTACGCGTTGCCCTCGCCGAACGCGCAGTGTCGAATCGCGATCGCCTCGCCGTACCGGGACAGCACGTTAGCGGTGTCGCGCGCATTCTCTCCGTGGCTGATCTGCATCCGGTCCGGCGACAGGTAGATGCCGTGACCCCCGAGCTGCGTGATCCCGGTCTCGAACGAGTTGCGGGTCCGTGTGGACGAATCGAAGAAGATCATGTAGAGAGTCTTGTCCTCGAGGATACGCGTCGGAAGGCCGGCCTTCCGGTCCGCCTTCAGCTGCGCCGCGAGCGAGAACAGCGTCTCCAGCTCGTCCACGCTCCAGTCCTGCGTGGAGAGAAAGTCCCGGCCCTTCAGGCCGGCCGACTCGATACGATCGTACACGGGTCGTCAGGCTCCCTTCAGTTCTGAGGCCATCGCCGAGAGCGCATCGGGCATCAGGCTGTACGCCGCCGTCGCGGTCACGAGGTCGCTCACCGCGACCCACTCCTCGGTCGTGTGGGCCAGCTCCTCACGCCCGGGCGCGAAGCCGGCGGACGGGATGCCGTGCCGACCCATCGTCGCGACCCCGTTGGTCGAGAATCCCCAGCGTGAGACCCGCGGCACGAGGCCGGTCACCTCGGCGACGGCCTTCGACATGCCTTTCAGCAGCGGGTGGTCCTCCGGGAGCACCCAGGCGGGGAAGTACTTCTCCTGCCGGGCCCGCTCGCCCGTCCAGCTCGTCTCGTCGTACTCCAGGAGCTCGACGGTCGCATCCCCGAGTCCCGGGAGCGCCCTGAGCTCCGCCAGCGCCTGCTCCGGAGTCTCGCCGGCCGTGAGACGTCGGTCCACGTAGAGACGCGCCGCCGCCGGCACCGCGTTCAGCGACGCCGAGTCGCACTCCAGGAAGGACGCGACGGCCGTGCCCTTGCCCAGGAAATCGTCACGTGGAAGGCGCTCGTTGAGCTGCTCGATGTCGCGCAGGATCGGCGCCAGCTTGTAAAGCGCGTTGACGCCCTCCTCGGGGTGCGCGGCATGCGACGAGACGCCTCGCGCCGAGATCACCGCCTCGACCCTTCCGCGCTGGCCCCGGTAGACGCCGAGGTCCGTGGGCTCACCGATGATCACCACGTCGGGCCGGATCCCCTCGTTTTCGATCAGATGGAGCAGGCAGTAGCCGTCACAGTCTTCCTCCATCACCGAGGCCGTCAGATAGACCGTCACGTTCTCCGGAAAGCCACGTGATCGGGCAATGAGCATACCGTAAGCCATGCAGGCGACGGCCGGCAGCTCGTCGACCGCCCCTCGACCCCACACCTTGCCGTCCTCCAGCTTCCCTTCGAACGGGTCGTGCGACCAC
>CANPVW010000087.1 GCA_947581745.1 Candidatus Benthicola azotiphorus | reverse complement strand
GTGCTCCGTGAGCGCCGACGGCCACAGCGTGAAGCCGTCGTGATGCTTGGCGGTGAGGATCAGCTCGCCCATTCCGGCATCCGCCGCGACGGAAGCCCACTGTCCGGCGTCCAGCGCCGTCGGGTTGAACACGGCGGGCGACTCGTCTCCGTAGCCCCACTCACGATCGGTGAACGTGTTCACGGAAAGGTGCACGAAACCGATCATCTCCATGCGCTGGTACTCGACCTGGCGCGCGGATGGGACCACGGCGGTGGGAGGGATGTCGGAATCGCCGTGCATGCCGAGGTACATTCCGCTGAGGTACGGAATCAGCCAGATCAGCCACACGACGACGCTGTAGCGATGAAACCCGACGCGCGCCTGTTCGCTTCCCGAGCGCACCACCCGGGTGGCCCAGATCGCGTGCACCAGCATCAGCCACAGCGCGATCTGCCCGCTGAGCGTGTGCGGGGCCAGAATGTCGAACGGCCCCTCCGCCATCTTGTGCATGGCCCACGTGCCCGACACGTCGAAAGCGAGTCCCGTCCAGAAGGACGCCACGTGCCACGGCTTCAGATAGCGCGCGATCCGTTCCGCCCACACTCCGATGGAGTAGAAGACCAGCGCGAGGCTGATCAGAATGGCTGAGCCGGTCACGGTGTTTCCCTTCGAGCGTGTTTGCCTACTGTAGAAAACTCGGCGCCGAGAGTCCGGCCAGCGAGCGCTGGGGCCGGCGGCTGATCAGGACGAGCGGCACTTCAGTTCGATGGGCCATGGCCATGGCGAGGTCGCCGAGCGGCCGTTGACCCCGGCTTCGCCGCTCCATCCCCATCACTACGAGGTCGGCCTCCGTCGTCCGCTCGATGATCGTCTCCAGGGGCTGGTCGCTGATCTCGACTTTCACCTCGTAAGGGCCTGCGGCCTCATCGCGGGCCAGCGCGCGCATCTCCCGCTCCACGCGATGTCTCTCGTCCGAGGTGGCGGCGGGTGACATGACGTGAAGGAACGTCAGCAACCGGTCGCCCGATCGGGAAAGGCTGGCGAGCAGCCGGGCCCTCAGGTGACTGTGCTCCCGCCTTCCGCCGAGGGGTACCAGGACACGTCGCGCCTCGTCCATTCGCCATCTGTGCGGCGCCCGGACGATGACCGCATCGGTGTCCAGTCCGGCCAGCAGGCCTTCCAGATTCACTTCCATGCCGGGTTCCCGCAGGTCCGGCAGCCCGACGAGCACCGTCTCGCACGCCCGGTCCCGTGCGACACGTCGGATCTCCTTCCATGCATCGGGCGCGATCGTGAACAGCGTCTCCGGAACGAGCGCACTCTCGAAGCTCCGCTGCAGTGATTCCCCCAGCACCGCTTCCGCATCTCTGAGCGCCGGGTGATCCCTTCCCTCGACACTCGGATCCGGTCGAACCACCGCGAGGAGGAGAACGCGGCCCGTACCGGGCGTCCGCAGCGTACCGGCCACGTCTACCAGGCTGGCCGCCCGCTCCGGGTTGGCGATCGGGACCAGAACCAGCGGGCTCCGCCCGCGCAGCCGCGCCAGGTCCGGATCACGTGCCTCGGCGGACGCGTCAGCCATCCGCGCACCGGAGGCGAACAGCGTCAGGTAGAGCGCGGCTCCGAGCGCCAGCCAGGACAGCACCACGGTCCCGGCCTCTGGAACCGCGAAGGCCTGGAACAGCGCGAGACCAATGCACGACACGGCGCCGATCACGGGGACGATCGCCGGCCGGGACCGGTCGGTTCGGCTGCCCGCCAATACCGCGGCCCAGTGCACCATCGCGAACGACACCAGGAAGATGAGACTCGAAGCGGCGCCGGCGGCGGCGACATCCCCGACAGCCACGGCGATCGCCGCGACCATGACACCCGTGACCGCGATCGCGACGGCCGGCGTGCCGCTCGCCCCGCGAACGCTTCCGAAGCGCCGCGGCAGTGTCCGATCCCTCGCCATCGCGAAGGCCACCCGGGAGGCTCCCACGAGATTGGCGCGCAGGGCCGAGAGCATGGAGAGCACACCGGCCCCGATCACGAGCCAGTATCCACCGACCCCCATGAACCGCTCGGCCGCCAGCGCGACCAGGCCCTCCGGGTTGGCCGCCGCCACCGCCGTGATCCCCCCCGGCGGGGCGCCCACGGTGGCCATGAGGAACAGCAGGGGAAGGTAGATCGCGAGGGCGATGCCGAGCGACAGGTACATGGCGCGCGGCAGGTTTCGCTCCGGATCCTTGACCTCGCCACCCACGGCCGCGATGAGGTCGAAGCCCTGCAGCGCAATGAAGGTATAGCCCATTGCCCGCACGACGCCGAACGGCCCCGCCGAGAGAAACGGATCCAGTCTCCCGAGCACCGCGGCCGGCGTCTTGCCGATCCACGCGATGGCGCCGGCCACGATGAGGATCGCGAACACGATGACCTTGCCGATCGTCGCGGCGTGACCGCCTCCGCCCGCCCGCCGCACCAGAGTGAAGGCGTACAGCCCGATCGCCGCCAGCGCGAGCGCCGCCCGCAGCGGCTCGCCCTGCGTCCAGTCGCCGGTCATCCCCATCAGCGGAAGCGCCCGGCTCAGCCCCTCGCCGGCGAAAGCAGCGAAACCCAGCGAGTAGAGCACGCCCGCCAGGATCGACGCGAACCACACCACCCACCCCACGACGAAGGCGACCTCGATCGAGAGGACCTTCTTCGCGTAGGCGTAGATCCCGCCGGACTCCGGGAAGCGCCGGGCGAGGTACGCGAAGCTCGCCGCCGTGAGGAACGCGATCACGCCGTTCAGGGCGAACGCGACGATCGCCCCCGGCCCCGCGGTGGCGAAGGCCACGCCTGCCAGGGCGAGTATGCCGCCCCCCACGATCGCGCCCACTCCGAGGGAGATGGCGCCGAAGAGTCCTATATTGCGGTGGTCTTCCAGAAGTCGCTCGCGCGCGTCGGTTGTCGGTCGTTCGCCCGGGAGGTCAATCTACGGCGCGGCCGATCCATCCTGCGAGGTGAGGCTCACTGTTCGGACCTCCCGAACGACCGCGCTCGCTCCACCCGCGCAACACGGATCTCGTAAGCCTCGTACCAGTCTTGCCTACCCCGGCGTTGCGCCTCCCGGTGCTCGACGTGCCGACTCCACAGCTCGATCGCTTCCAGCGAGTCCCAGTAGGAGACCGTGATGCCGATCGCGCCTTCCCTTACCGACTCGACCCCCAGAAATCCGGGCTGGAGGTGCGCCAGCTGCATCATCCGATCGGCCATGTCCGCGTAGCCTTCGTGATCGGATGCCCGCCGCGAGGTGAAGATCGCGGCGTAGTAGGGAGGCGCGGGAGTGATCGAGAGCTCAGCCATCGCTCGACAACGAACTCACTGATCGTCAGCCGACATGATCGAGTCCTCTCTCGCCCGTCTCGCCGTGGCCGAGTCCGACACGGCGAGTGCCTTCTTCACGCCGGCGGCGCCGGGAAGCCCCGACTCCGCGATCGCCGTGTCCCTGGCTCCCTCCGTCTGTGCCGGCGGCGAGTCCGCCGGGCCGCACGCGATCAGCGGAACGAGGGCGAGTCCGACGATGATCGCGATGTCACGCACACGCATCTCCACGGGTTCCTCCTCCTACTCCCCGATGTCCTCGTTCCACACTTCCGGCCGGGCCTCGATGAACTCCTTCATCAACTCCCGGCATTCCGAATCGTCCACCACAAGGATGTCCACGCCGCGCGATCGCAGGTAGTCCTCCGGGCCCCGGAACGTCCGATTCTCGCCCGCCACCACCCTCGGAATCCCGTACAGGAGCACCGTGCCGCTGCACATGTCGCACGGAGAGAGGGTGGAATACAGGGTCGCGCGCCGGTAGTCCGCCGCCTTCAGCCGGCCGGCGTTCTCCAGGCAGTCCATCTCGGCGTGCAGCACGGCGCTCCCCCGCTGTACGCGCCGGTTGTGTCCGCGTCCGACGATCCGGCCGTCGATGACGAGGACCGAGCCGATGGGAATTCCCCCCTCGGACAGCCCGAGCCTCGCTTCCTCGATCGCGACATCCAGAAACGCGTCCCGCGTCATGAGCCCTTCTTCATTCGGGTCGCCTGCTCGAGGAACGCCTCCGGCCTCTCGAGGCTGAGCAGCAGCGAGTACCCCTCATCGGTCGGAACGTAGAGGACCCGGTCCCGGGCGCTCATCGCGACCAGCGCCTTCTCGCCACTGGTCAATCTGAACCAGCCGATCCCCAGGCCGGGAAGCCCGATGCCGTTGGTCCGGATCTTCGGACGCAGCTCGGTACCGGACTCGAGGTTGACCACGCGGGCTTCCTCGAGCCGAACGCGGGACAGTTCGATGGAGCGACCGTACAGAGGGGCCTTCAGCGTGAGGGCCGAGTCGCCCAGGACTACGCTGGGCCGCGTGGCGGAAACGGCCAGCCAGGCGAAGCCGATCGCCAGCACGGCCATCAGGAGGGCCAGCCCGAGCATGAACACGGTTGCGCCCGGCGAGGCGGGCGTGATCTGAAACTCCATGGTTCCTCCGGTCGTGGCTATTCGATCACCGGCGTCATTCCCCGCGCCCGCAGGGCCTGGTACAGGCGCACGTTGAGCATCGCGCCCGTGATCCCGGTGTGCTCCACGGCGACGTGCGGTTCGTCCGGCACCCCGAGCCGCCGCGCCAGTTCCGTCCCCGTGAGGTCGCGATACCCCATGGCCCACGCCATCGAGGGGATGTCCAGCACGAAGTAGTAGTAGAGAGAACGCCAGCTCGAGTTCTGCGAGCGGAAGAGGTGGTCTAGAAACGCCGCGTCGAACCAGCTGTTGAACGCGACGAGCAGCACCGAGCGGTCCCCCGCCACGCGACGGTGGAAGCGCACGAGGCTGTCGACCGCCGCCGCCGGGGTCAACGCCCCGAGCTCCCGCCAGCGCTCCGCATCGAACGCGTTCACGTCCCGGGCACCCTCGGACAGGCGCTCGGGATGGTCCGGTTGGATCCTCAGGAACAGGCTGTCCAGCGGGACGCCCTCCACGTCCGTCATGACGAGCCCGAGGTCGATCATCTCGTGGTAGCCCGGAATCAACCCGGTCGTCTCCACGTCCACGAAGGCGAGCAGCCACTGATCGGGCGCCGTGGCCGGCGACGTGTCCTGGGCGGCGGCCGGTGCAGCGAAGGCGACCGCCACGCAGGCCAGCGTCGCGAGTCGCCGGCCGATCCGGGCCCGTCCGGACGGCCTACTCACGCGCCGCCGGGCCTTTCTCGACCTTCTTCAACGACACCGCGTTGATGCAGTAGCGAAGACCGCTCGGCGGGGGGCCATCCGGAAACACGTGCCCGAGATGCGCGTCGCACGTGTTGCAGGTCGTCTCGACCCGCCGCATTCCGAGCGAGTCGTCTACGTGATACGCTACCACGTTCCGTTCGACCGGCTGGGTGAACGAAGGCCATCCCGTCCCCGACTCGAATTTCTCGGCCGAGTCGAACAGCAGGGTGTCGCAGCACAGACAGGCATAGAGGCCCGGCTCGAACAGACTGCACAGCTCGGAGCTGAACGGACGCTCGGTTCCTCTCCCGCGAGTCACCCTGAACTGCTCCGGCGTGAGGATCGCCCGCCATTCCCCGTCCGTCCGCTCGACACGCCGGTCCGGCGCCGGGTTTCCCTCCCGGGCGATTTCCAGCACGTCCGTCCAGGTCAGCATTGCCATTCCGTCCCCCTCCTATCTGGCCGTCTCGATGCGGAAGACCCAGGCGTGCCTGCCGCGGCCCTCCTGCACCGGAGACAAATCGATGCGGAGTCCGTCGTCGTCCTGGATCCACGCCAGCGCCCGGTCATCCCCGAGCAGCACGATCTCGCTGCCTTTCCTGGCCCGCACGGTGCGCAGATGGAGAACGTCGCCCGGCCATTCGAGGGCGAAGGCGAAGATCGTCGCGCCGTCCTTTGTCCGGGTGAAGCGCACGTTCTCGCCTTCGCCGAACGGCTCGCGGGATCTGGTCCCGTAGATCGCTCCGCCGTTTACGCTCATCCACTGACCGATCTCGGCGAGCGCTGCGTACGCCTCGTCCTCGAACGTCCCGTCCGGCGTCGGCGCCACGTCGAGCAGGTAGTTGCCTCCCCTGGAGACCACCTCGACCAGCGTTTGGATGATCTGCTCCGGGGTCTTGTAGACGGGGTCGAAGTTGTGACCCCAGCTCTGCGTCAGGGTCATGTTGGTCTCCCAGGGATACGGCAGGGCCTCATCGGGCACCCGCTGCTCCGGCGTTCGGTAGTTCTCGAACTCGCCGTGCACCGTGCGGTCGACGATCAGCAGCCCGGGCTGGTGTCCACGGGCCATGGCGGCGATGCGCGGCATGTCGATGTCCTGCTCCCACGGAGCGATGTCGAACCCCCACGACCGGACTTCGTCGTTGATCGTCGAATCGGGGCGGACCCAGCCACCGTCGAGCCACAGGATGTCCACGCGCCCCAGCGTCGTCATCAGCTCCTCGATCTGCGCGTACGTGAAGTCCCTGAATCTCTGCCATTTCTCCGGGTACTTCCGGGTGTCGTAGTTGTTGTTCCGGTTCGGCGTCGCCCACAGCGGCGACCAATAGTCGGGGTGGTGCCAATCGGGCTTCGAGAAGTACGCCCCGATCATGAAGTCCTCGGCCCGAAAAGCGTCGAACACCTCTTTCGCCACGTTGGCGCGGGGATCGTCCCGGAACGGGCTCTCGGGACCCGTGATACGGAAGTCGGTCTGGCGGGTGTCCCACATGCAGAAGCCGTCGTGGTGCTTGGTCGTGAACACCACGTAGCGCATTCCCGCTTCACGGGCGGCCCGGGCCCAGGGAGCGGGGTCGAACCGCCGCGGATTGAACTCCCGGATCAGCCCGAAGTACATCTCCTTGAATTCGGTGTAGGGCATGCCGCCGCGGTCCTGGAACGGCTGGTCTTCGGAGACCAGGGCCCACGACTCCACGATCCCGAGCTGCGCGTATAGCCCCCAGTGCATCAGGAGGCCGAACTTGAGGTCCTGCCATTCCTGCAGCTTCTCGCGCACCTGCGGATCGGATGGAAGCACGTAAGGGTCCTCCTGCGCGGCGAGCCGGCCCGGGACCGCCATGGCTACGACAAGAAACGCGACCGCCACGCGCCGGGAAGAGCGGCCCCCGTCAGGCATCGGACGAACCGTTCGCGCCGGCGTCCGGCCCGCGGCCCCAAGGCCGCCAGCGCCGCACGCGCCTTCGATAGAGCTCGTAGTCTGCGCCGAACATCCTGGTCAGCGCGGGCTCTTCGTACGCCACCACGAACACGTGCGTGACCGCGACGAAGAGGAGCGTGTACGCCAGGAGCGGCGGCGAACGGTAGAACAGCGACGCCCCGGCGAGCGCCAGCGTGGCGCCGATGTACATCGGATTCCGGACGAAACGGTACGGTCCCCTGACGACCAGACGACGGGGGGGATCGAAGGGTGCCGGAGTGCCGCGGCCCACGAAGGCGAAGGTCAGGACGCACCACAGGGCCAGCGCAGCGCCGCCGATAACGGCCGCGGCGCCCACCATCCCGACGGCGCCGATGGACTCCGGCCGGGCGATTCCCGACCACGAGATCAACCGGGCGGGAACGAACACGAGGACGAGGCCGACGAAGATCGAAGCGTAGGTCAGGGCCCGCAGGACGACGAAAATGGACTTCATCCGATGCTGCCTCCGCCGCCAGGACACGGCCTTGTTCCGAATCCAACGATGGGACGAGACCGACGTCGGCGCCAGAATGAGGAACCCCCGAATGGCCTCGAGCCGGTCGACACCGGCCTCCGGCTCGCCTATCCTTCTCTCTCCACCGATTCGAGAGAGGCTCGAGCCATGAAGACCGTCCTCCGCAACGTCCTGGCCGGCATCGCCGTATCCGCATTCACTCTCCTCTGGGCCTGTGCGCCGGCGCCGACCGATGACGCCTCCGCTTCCGGACGGGAATCCCGAAACGCCGATCGGCAGGGAGAGGACCTGTGGCAGGCCCTCAACGAGATCGCGATCGTCGATGAGATGGTGATGATGCCAATGCGCGACGGGGTGCGGCTGGCGACTCACATCTACCGGCCGAAGACCTCCGCGACCGAGCCAGTGCCCACGATATTCGTGAAGACGCCTTACAACATGAACCTGTGGGGCGACGGCGAAATGAGGACACGCGCCCTGCGCGGTCCGCTCGAGGCGGTCCGGCGTGGCTACGCGTACGTGAACCAGAACGAGCGGGGCAAGTTCTTCTCCGAGGGCGAGTGGGACATCCTGGGTCCACCGAAGACCGACGGCTACGACGCCCTCACCTGGATCTCCGAACAGACGTGGTCGAACGGCAAGGTCGGCACCTACGGCTGTTCGTCCACCGCGGAGTGGCAGATGGGCCTCGCTTCCCTGGATCATCCGGCCCACGCCGCGATGGTGCCGCAGGGGTTCGGGGCCGGCGTCGGACGGATCGGAGACTGGTACGAGCAGGGCAACTGGTACCGGGGCGGAGCCGAGCAAATGCTGTTCTTCTCCTGGCTGTACGGCGTGCAGAACACGCAGCGCCCGCAGTTCCCCCCGAACCTGGATGCGGACGACCGGACCCGGGTGTCGCATTACTTCGACCTGGCGCCGGAAATGCCCAGGGTGGACTGGCCGGAAGCGTTCTGGCACCTGCCCCTGGAAGACCTGATGAGGAGTGTGGACGGCCCGGAAGGCATCTACGCCGACCCGGCTCCGGTGGCCACGGGCGGCCGAATGATCCAGCGCACTCCCAACGACCCGGCGTGGTACCGCGGGGGGCTGTACCACGACGACGAGCCGTTCGGCGTCCCCAGCCTGTGGTTCATGTCGTGGTACGACGTGTCGATCGGCCCGAACCTGGCTCTGTTCAACCACGTCAGGCGGAACGGGGTCGACGCCGAGACCCGGGACAATCAGTTCGCCATGGTGGCGCCGGTCACGCACTGCGCCTACACCCGGGCGGAGGAGAACACGGTCGTGGGCGAGCGGAGCGTCGGAGATGCCCGCTGGGACTACGACGACTTGATCTATGCCTGGTTCGACTACTGGCTGAAGGGGGAGCAGAACGGGATCACCGACTCGCTGCCACGCGTGCGCTACTACACGATGGGAGCGAACGAGTGGAACACCTCGGCGTCCTGGCCGCCCGATGAAGTCGAGCCGATCACCCTGTACCTCGGCTCATCTGCCGGCGCCAACACCCTCGAGGGAGACGGCGTGCTGACGACGGATCCGCCAGCCGAGGACGGTGGACTCGACTCCTTCACCTACGACCCGATGGACCCCGTCGTCTCCCACGGCGGGAACGTGTGCTGCACCGGCGGCGCGATCGAGGCCGGCTCGTTCGATCAGCGTGAGGTCGAGACCGGGCGGGAGGACGTGCTCGTGTACACCTCCCGGCCGTTCGCCGATGGCCTTGAGGTCACCGGCACGATCGGCGTCACGCTGTACGTCTCGTCCGACGCCCGGGACACCGACTTCACGGTGAAGTTGATCGATGTGTATCCGGACGGCCGGGCCTTCAACCTGGACGAGACCATCCAGCGGGCCCGCTACCGGGTGGGGTACGACCGACAGGTGTTCATGGAGCCGGGTCAGGTGTACGAGGTGGACGTGAGCCCCATGTCCACGTCCAACTACTTCGCTCCCGGGCACCGCCTGCGAATCGAAGTGTCGAGCTCCAACTTCCCGCGCTTCACCCGGAATCTGAACACCGGAGGGAGGAACTACGACGAGACGGAAGGCGTTGTGGCCAACAACCGGATCCATCACTCGTCCGAGTACCCTTCGCAGATCCGCGTCCCGGTGATGAAGCGCTGATGCGCGCGCAGATCCGCGGGCCGCTTCTTCCGATCGTGGCTGAGGGGCGAGATCGGGCAACCCGAGTGGATCAGAGGTGATCTGAGCCCTGTGTGGAATCGCCTCTACTCGGACGTGCCGGACCACGCGGCTTGCGATCAAGGGGGATGTGGTGCGGGGGCTGCGCTGACGCCGCCTGTTCCTTCAACTCACCGGTCACCCGCCAGCAGGTCTGACGCTACCTGCTCGTAAGTGGCGGCGTCCGTCTCCGAATAGCAGCAGAACACGACTCGGCGAGGGAGCCGCGATGGCTCCAGGACTCGCTTCGTGGTCTCGATCGCGATCCTCGCGGCCCGGGTGATCGGATACCCGTACGCTCCAGTCGAGATCGCCGGGAAGGCGATCGACTCCGCGGCCACTCCCGCCGCGAGCTCCAGCGCGCCCGCGTAGCACGAAGCCAGCAGCTCCGCCTCTCCCCGGTCGCCTCCATGCCACACCGGGCCCACGGCGTGGGCCACGTGGCCCGCCGGGAGACGGTATCCCTTCGTCAGCTTCACCTCGCCCGTCCGGGCGCCGCCCAGCGTCCGGCATTCGGCAAGGAGCTCCGGCCCGGCCGCCCGGTGGATGGCCCCGTCGACCCCTCCGCCGCCGAGGAGCGACTCGTTGGCGGCATTGACGATCACGTCCACGTCGAGGGTCGTGATGTCCGCTGTCACGATCTCGATCCGGCCGTGGACGGTCATCGGTGCGGCTCCGACCCCCGAGCCGACGCTGGAGTAACCGAACCGTTGTCGGGTAGCTGATCCGTCACCTCCCAGGCACGGACGGAGGCCTCGCGGAACGACCCCAATACGTTCTCCTCGCCGAAGCGGTCGAGGGCCCCGGACCTGACCATGGCCGCGAGAGGCTGCGCCCGCACCCCCGAGAGGAGCATGACCACACCGTGCTTCGCGAGACGCTGGTGAACCTTCTCCAGGGCGTGCAGGCCCGTCGCATCCATCGCGAACACCTCCCGCATCCGGAGAATGACGATCCGCGGCTTTCGGTGGATCTCGCCGAGCACCTCGCTGAAGCGTTGCGCCGCACCGAAGAAGAACGAGCCGGCGATCTCGAACACCTCGGTGCCATCGGGCAGAACCACGTCGGGGTTCTCCGCCTCGAAGCCGATTCGCTCCACGTCCTTCAACTGATCGGTCACTGCCCGCACTTCGGTGACCTCGGCCATCCGCCTCATGAATAGCAGCGCCGCCAGAACCACTCCGACCTGGATCGCCACCGTCAGGTCCACGAGAACCGTGAGGCCGAAAGTGGTCAGGAGCACGAGCACGTCGCTGCGGGGACCGCGAAGCAGTCCCAGGAAGACGCGCAACTCGCTCATGTGGTAGGCAACGACGAACAGGATCCCCGCCAGGGCCGCCATTGGAACGAGCCCCACCCAGTGGCCCGCCGTCGTGAGGATCAGCAACAAAGTGAGGGCGTGCACGATCCCCGCGATCGGAGTCCGTCCTCCGTTCTTCACGTTCGTGGCCGTGCGGGCGATGGCGCCGGTGGCCGGAATTCCACCGAACAGCGGCGACGCGATGTTGGACACGCCCTGCGCGATCAGCTCCGCGTTGGCGCGGTGGCGACGCCCCGTCATGCCGTCCGCCACCACGGCGCTCAACAGAGACTCGATGCCAGCGAGCAGGGCTATGGCGACCGCCGGCGATACGAGTTCCGGCAGCACGTCGACGGGTACCCGCGGAAGCCGGAACGACGGAAGACTGGTGGGAACCCCTCCGAAGCGGCTTCCGATCGTCTCCACGTTGATCCCGAAAAGCTGCACGGTGAGCGTCACCAGGAGGATGGCGACCAGTGGGCCCGGAATGCGCTTCGTCACCCGTGGCCAGACCGCGAGGATCACCACGGTGCCGGCGCAGGTGGCGAGCGCGGCAGGCGACAGGCTCTGGAGGCCATCCGCGTAGGCCGCGATGCGCGGGAAGAACGCGGTGGGCGTGGCGGAGAGACTGAGTCCGAGCGCGTCGGGAACCTGACTGACGCCGATGATGATGGCGATGCCCGTGGTAAACCCTACCGTGACCGGATAGGGGATGAAGCGGATGACGGCACCCAGGCGCGCGAGGCCCATGGCCACCAGCAGACCACCGGCCATCAGCGTGGCGACCGCCAGGCCGTCATAGCCGAATCGGGCCACGATCGAGAAGACCAGGACGACGAAAGCTCCCGTCGGTCCACCTATCTGCACTCGGCTGCCCGAAAGGAGCGAGATGAGGAGACCGGCTACGATCGCCGTGTACAGACCCTGCTCGGGTCGCACGCCCGAAGCGATGCCGAACGCGATCGCGAGCGGCAGTGCAACGACGCCGACCACGATCCCGGCCTGGAGGTCGTGGACGAGGTCGGACCGGGAATAGCCCTCGCGCACGACGGTGATGAGCTTGGGCTCGAGATCGGTCGGGAGCCTGATCACTCGACGACGTCTCCGCGAGAGAGACGAGGCAGACTGACGCCTTGCCGCGTGCTCATTCGTCCCCGGCGACTTCCGCGAGAAGAGCGTCGAGGTCGAGCGGCAGGGTGACCATCTGCAACGAGCCGTTCGCGGCTCGCGGCCACTCCTCCGTCGGGCGGTCCCGGTACAGCTCGATCCCGTTGCCGTCGGGGTCTCTCAGGTACAGGGCCTCGCTGACTCCGTGATCCGACGCGCCGTCGAGCCGGATCGAGTGCCGCATCAGCCTCCGGAGGGCACGCGCCAGAGAAGCCCGATCGGGATACCGGAACGCGACGTGGTACAGCCCGGTCGCACCGGGAGGGGGCGGCTCGCCGCCCCGCGAATGCCAGGTGTTCACCCCCACGTGGTGATGGTAGCCGCCCGCGCTGAGGAAGGCTGCCTGGTCACCCATGAGCTGGGTCACCTCGAATCCGAGCGCCTCCGTGTAGAAGCTGACGGCCCGTTCCAGGTCGGCGACTTTCAGGTGGACGTGGCCGACCACCACAGCCGGATCGATGGGACCGCTCACGAATCGCAGCCCTTGTCGAACACCACCTTCCATTCCCCGTCCGGCTCGAGGCGCCAAACGGAGTTGAAGGTGCCGATCCGGTTTCCTTCCGGATCGAGCACCGGCCCGCTGCTCAGAGCGAGCGTCCCGGAATCGAGCACCTGCACGCTCTCCGGCTCCCAGGAGAACGGCGCCGACTCGCCCTCGAAGAACGGGCTCCAGGCCTCCTTGATCGCGGCGACGCCTCGAAGGACCTTGCCGGTGAAGAACACCGCTTCGTCCGCGATGTGGGAGGCGAACGCTTCGATGTCTCGCTCGGCCATGCTCGACGCGAAGGCTCGCTCGGCGGCTCGCACTTCGGCCGCCAGCTCGTCGGTCCCCTGTCCGGCGGCGGGGCCCGGCGCAACGACCGACAGAGCCACGAGCGAGACGAAACCGATCCTCTTCATCCTCTCAACCTCCTGCCGTGCGGCGTGACCAATCAGCGCCCCGGATCCACGACCATCACGCTCGACGCGAGGTCCTCCGAGACCCTCTGCTCCAGTCCATCTTCCTGAGATCGAAGTCGTCGGAGCTCGGACGGTGCGGTTCCCTTCGGGAGCCTGCCGAGATTGCAGACCGGTTCGCCGGGACTGATCGCCGGCAGGCTGGTCATGCCGATCACCACCGCGTCGAACGGAGCGTGGACGGTGTTTCGCTCACCCCCGAGAAGCGTCGTGTTCGTCGCCAGCGGCTGGCCTTCTTCCACGATGTCGCCCGGACTGATGTGGAACTGCAGGAACCCGCCTTTCTTCGCCCGGATCCACTTCGTCTTCTCAATCACGATCTGGAAATCGGGCCTCTCCAGCTCACAGTCGAGCATCTCGAGTCCCCGGAGCACGTTGCGTATTCCGCGCGTCGCCGATTCCACGATGCTCGGTTCCACCTTCCAGACCTCGCCTCCTTCCATGATGATCGTCGGACAGCCCGCGCCGCACGCGGCCCTGCGGAAGGCCCCCTTCGGCCCCTTCGCGTCGATGGTGATCTCCGATCCGAACGACTCGGCGAGCCGGCGGACCCCGGGGATCGCCAGATCGGCTCGCACGTTGGGGTAGTTCGTGCGGCGCACGGCGGCCGTGTGCAGGTCGATGCCGTAGTCGCTTCGCGAGACGATCTCGTCGAAGATGATGCGGGCCATCCGACTGGCGAGACTCCCCGTCGCCGAACCCGGAAAAGACCGATTCAGGTCCCGGCGATCAGGCAGGTAGCGGGAATGCCGGTCGAAAGCGAGCAGGTTGAGCACCGGGACGAGAATCACCGACCCGCGGAGCAGCTGGAAGGCCTCGTCCTGGATCAGCTGCCGGATGGCCCCCGTCCCGTTGATCTCGTCGCCGTGCAGGGCCGCGGTGACGAACACGACGGGCCCGTCCTCCATGGCGCGGCGAATGTGAATCGGAATCCGGACCGTCATGCTGCTGTAGCTCTCGCTCACCGCGAGCTTGACGTTGCGTGACTCGCCCGCCGGGATCTCGTGCCCGAACCACTCGCCGATGCCTTTCTTCTCGCGAGCCTTCCCGACCAGCCCCTGTGTGGTCATCGGGCTCTCTCCGGCACGGCCGTCGGGTCGACGTGCTCCCTGTGCACCTCGTCGGCCACCGGCAGGTCGGGCAGTTCCTGGATCGCCGGCCGGCGCGTGCGACGGACCCGGGCCGGGATGAGATCACGCATCAGCTCGAGCTTGCCGAAGCAGAGGAGCCGATCGCCAGGTTCCAGTACCCGCTGGGACCGAGGGTTCGGAATGACGGTCGTGCCCCGATACAGCGTCAGCACGTTGATGTCTCTCTCGCGCAATCCGGAGTCCCTGATCGACTTGCCGACATACTCCGATCCGGCTGGAACGTGGATCTCGGCGACTCCGTAACCCCGGCTCACGGTCAGTCTCTGACGCAGGTCGATCTCCGGGAAATCCACCTGGGCGGCGATGTAATCGATGATCGCGCCCGCCACATCGAGCTGGGTGCACCCCTCGATTCCCTCCAGCCCCGGAGACGAGTTCACCTCCACGACCTGCGGCCCGTCGCTCCCCTCGAGCAGGTCTACGCCCGCCACCCGGAGGCCCATGATCTGTGCCGCCCGCACGGCGGTCTCTCGATACCTCTCATCGAGGGTGATCGGCTCCGTGAGGCCGCCCCGGTGAACGTTGCTGCGGAATTCCTGGCCCTGCGCGACGCGGCGCATCGAGGCGACCACCTGATCCCCGACCACGAACGCCCGGATGTCCCGTCCCTTGCTCTCGGCCACGAACTTCTGGATCAGTACGTTCTGCTTCTGGCTCTGCAGCAGCTCGACGATGGCTTCGGCCGACTTCACGGATTCGGCGAGGAGCACCCCGATCCCCTGCGTGCCTTCGAGAAGCTTGATGATGACGGGGGCTCCACCCACCCTCTCGATCGCCGGCAACACGTCCTTCTTGTCACGCACGAAGGTGGTCTGCGGTATGCCGATGTGGTGCCGGCTGAGGATCTGCAGGCTGCGGAGCTTGTCGCGCGAGTTGCCGATCCCAGCGGACGAGTTCGCGCACCAGATGTCCATCTGCTCGAACTGCCGCACCACGGCCGTGCCGAAGTAGGTGATCGACGCGCCGATCCGCGGCAGCACCGCGTCGTAGTGCGAGAGACGCTTCTGCCGGAAATAGAGGTCGGGTTCCCCTTCCTCCAGGTCGATCGCGAACTTGACCGTGTCGAGGACTTTGACTTTCTGTCCGCGTTGCTCGGCCGCTTCGCGCAGTCGCCTCGTGCTGTAGCACCTGGGGCTGCAGGAGAGAATCGCGAGTTTCATGTCTTCGGCTTCTTCTTTCGCTGCGGCTTCCCGCCGCAATACGACCTGCCCGCGTCCACCAGGAATCGCCTGCGGAACGCCTCACGACCGAGCAGCATCCTGAAGCCCATCTCGTCACGGCTCGCGAGTGTCAGCTCGACCGGCCAGGAGCTGCCCAGGAGGGTGATGCTCGTCACGATCACGGGCCTCGTCGTGGCCTTGCCACTCGAACTGCGCACTGATCTGAACTCGAGCACCCTCGCCTCGACCGTCACCGTCCGGTCGCGCTTCCGCTGGACCGGGTGGACCTCGAAGCGAACCCAATCTTCGCCGTCCCGCTCGAACACGCGCAGATCGAACGCGTGAAGGGACGACGAGCGGGCCCCGGTATCGACCTTGGCCTTGATCGCCTCTATCCCGAAGTCCGGGAGACCGACCCATTCCCTCCACCCGATGATCGGAAGCGGGGGTCTGCCGCGCTTCACCATGGCGGGATCAGATCCCGGCGTCGTCGAAGAACTCGACGAGGCCCGATTCCAGCGAGTACTCGGCACCGACCACACGGAGACCCTCAAGCCTGATCAGCTCCTCCAGGATGTCAGATCCGTGGCGCAGGTGGTCCACCGAGACTCCTATGTTCGCCCGTACGGCCTGGCGCACCAGCGCTTCGCGATCGTGGCGCAGCTCGGTCCTCAGCAACCCCTCGACCGATGGCCGGACCCGATCGACGATCGATCGCAGATTCGGCGACTGCTCTTCCGCCGGCTGCTGGAGCTCGTCCAGGGTGGCGAGAACGGCTCCGCACCGGGTATGTCCCAGCACCACGACCAGGCGCGTGCCGAAGCTGGCGGCCGCGAATTCCACGCTTCCGACCTGCGAAGGCGCTACGATGTTTCCGGCCACCCGGATGACGAACAGGTCGCCCAGTCCCTGGCCGAACACGATCTCGGCGGGTACGCGGGAGTCCGAACAACCGAGCACGATCGCGAACGGGGCCTGCTGGGACGTGTCTCGCGACTCAGCTCGCCGGTGGCGAACTGGCGGTTTCCCTCGCGAAGGCGTTGGAGCGCCTCGTGCGCCGACATCGTCGATCGATTCCCTATCGGCATCGGATCACGAGAGATTCTCCGGGTTCGTAAGTCGAACGGCCAGGGCCACGTTACGGTTCACTGCGGCGGGATCGCCCCCGCGGCAGGCCAGTCCGTGTCACCCACGCGCTTCAGGGTCACCTCGATGAATCGGATCGGGTCCTGGCCGGGAACGATACGATCGCCGACTTCGGTCCACGTACCGTCCTTGACGACCGCTTCGTAGCGTATCGTCATGGGACCGGCCGGGATCTCCCACTGAAAACCGTCGTCCGTCGGAGTGACCACAAAGTCCCCGGTCCGCCCCTGGGCGTACGAACGCATGCTGTACTGGCCGGCGGCTGGATCGTAGGAGATGACGGCCAGAGCGTTGAATTCGAGGTCGCCGCTCTCCCCGTATCCCCGACCCTCGATGACTTTCACAGCCCCATCCAGAAAGGGACCGATCCGTTCCGTCTGTTCGATGTTGTGCTTCTCACCGGAAGGAGACAGGATCCACGCCGTGCCCGTCCACTCGCCATCCATGAAGTTCAGCCGACTCATGGCTTCCCGCTGGGCCGCTGTCAGGGCGGCCGGATCCGGACGTCCTTGAGCCGTAGCGATCGACGGCGCCACGGGCAGGGCCAGTGCCAGTCCGATCACGACAATTCGGTGTCCACGCATCTGGTCTGCCTCCAGGGTCGTTGTGCCAACCAGCTCTCTCGGTGACTTCACCATGCCGACGAACGGTGTCATAGTGCAAGGAGAAACCGATGGAGCCGTGCGGTTTAGGAATCAGGGATTCATTACGGATCGGTCTAACATATCAGGAGGACACGTGAAATCGATCATCGCCCGGACGGCAGCGCACTTGACGCTCGTCACGCTGCTCGCCTCGACGCTGTCCTGCGGCGAGGACGGCATGACGGCCACTCTTCCGATGGCCGACGACATAGTCCTGACCGAAGTCACCGCCGGTCTCGAGCGACCCGTCTTTCTGACGGGTATTCCTGGTGACCCGCGCCTGTTCATCGTGGAGCAGCGGGGCCGCATACGGGTTCTGCAAAACGGAGTGCTGCGGCCTGAGCCCTACCTCGACATCGGCGGCCTCCTCTCGAGCGGCAACGAACAGGGTCTCCTCGGCCTGGCGTTCCACCCGGACTTCGGAAGCAACGGCTTCGCGTACGTCGACTACACGGACGGGTCGGGCGACACGCGGGTGATGCGCTACACGGAGCGGGCCGATGGCTTCGTCCTCGATCCGGCGAGCGCAACGCAAATCCTGTTCGTCGATCAGCCGTACGGGAACCACAACGGGGGTCAGGTCCAATTCGGACCCGACGGCATGCTCTACGTGGCGCTGGG
>CANPVW010000086.1 GCA_947581745.1 Candidatus Benthicola azotiphorus | reverse complement strand
CGAGCCGAATCGCCTGCACCACGGCCCCGCCGGGCGTGCGAGCCAACTCCATCACCTGCACCAGATTCTTGTGCCCGCTCTGGAGCTCCTTCACGGCGGAAGACAGTGCGGCGGCGTCGTGATAGGAGGCCGTTTCCTGGGCGCGCACCGCTGGAGGCAGGGCCAGGATCACCGGAATGAGGGCCGCGAGAAGGCGTCGTTCGATGGCGTGCTGCGGATGGTCCGGTCTGCGACCTGGTTCAGTCCCTCTCATCCTCGTCCTCGACTTCGATGGAGCTGAGTGTCTTTCGAATCGCCCCGACGACGCTGCCGGCTGCGGTACGCCACGGGTGATCCCGGATGACGGTCCGTCAAGTAACAGCGGGTCGAGGCCCGCGCGCAAGTTCGGCGATGTCAACCTTCGGTCCTCCGAGACCATCTGTTCTCGGATGGAGACGTACGCCCGGCCCGCTACCGAGAACGAGGAGATGGACACGATGCACACGCGCTCGATTCACATCGCACGGATCGCGGGGGCCGCGATCGCGGCCATCGTCCTGACCGCCGCACGAGCCCCGGCGCAGGAGACGTTCGAGCTCGCCGGTGACGCGGCCGCCGTCTGGAATCTGGCCGGCTCGGTCTCGATCAGCGGTGGCGGCTCGGTCGTGACCGTCGTGGTCCGCCGGGGAGGCACCGGCGGTGACCGGCTCGACATGCAGACCGGACCGATCGATCTGCACGATGGGGACGTGGGCCGCGTGTCATCGCTCCGGGTCGTGTACCCGGGCGACGAGATCACCTACACCGGAGCGGGCAGCAACGAGGTGCGAGTGAGGGATGACGGCACGTTCTACAACGGCGACGGCGGTCGCAAGGTGAAGATCAACTCCGACGGTGGCGGCCTCGATGCGCACGCCGACCTGGACGTGCGGGTCCCCGACGGAAGCACGGTGCTCGTGTACCTGGCAGTCGGCGCGGTCGAGGTATCGAACGTGAACGGCGACCTGACCGTGGACGTCGGATCCGCGGACATCCGGGCGACCGCGACGAGCGGGAGCCTGGTGCTGGACACCGGATCCGGCGACGTCGAGCTGGATGGGGCCCGCGGCGACGTGGTGCTCGATACGGGGTCGGGCGATGTGGACGTCCAGAGTGTCAGCGACGGGGAGCTGCTCGTGGACACCGGCTCCGGGGACGTGACGGGTGGCCGCATCTCCGTCTCGTCGCTGAGCGTCGATACCGGCTCCGGCGACGTCACCTTGAGCGCGGTGAGCGCTCCCGAGGTCATGGTCGACACGGGATCGGGCGAGGTGAGCCTGGGGTTCGAGGCGGGCCCGACCGACCTCAGCGTCGACACCGGATCGGGTGACGTCTCTCTGACCCTTCCGGCCGCGTGGAGCGGGGAAGTGGAGCTCGAGACTTCCTCGGGCGACATCCACTCCGACTTCCGGGTGACGGTCGAGGAGATGGACGAGGACTACCTGCGCGGCCGGATCGGCGAAGGCGGGGGATCGATGGAGATCGACACCGGGTCGGGGGACATCAAGCTCCTGAAGAGCTGAGCCGGGTGGCGGCACACTCGCAAGCCCGCGAAATTCAGCGCCTGTCGACGGCGACGCAGACGCTGAAGGAGGCGGGATGTACACCGAGCTGGAGCTGGCGCACGTCCAGGAGACCCTGGGTAACCTCCACAGCCGGATCGTGGAGCGATTCCCGGGGTCCGGCCTGGGCCAGGTCGCATCGGAGCTCTGCTCGATCGCGCAGGAGACGGGGCCGATCCTCGAGAGGCTCCGTCGTCCCAGCTGGACGGTGCGGGTTCTCGTGGGGCTCGCGGTACTCGTCCTGCTCGCCCTGTCCGGCGGCCTGGTGGCCCTGTTCGGCACGCTCTCGCTCGGCGATGACGGACTCGGCTCCGTGCTGCAGGCGATCGAGTCCGCCGCGCAGGACCTGATCTTCCTGGGCGTGGCGATCTACTTCCTGCTGACGATCGAGGGTCGGCTCAAGCGGAGAATCGCCCTGCGGGACCTGCGCCGGCTCCGCGCGATCGTCCACATCGTGGACATGCACCAGCTGACGAAGGACCCGGAGCATCTGCTCGCGCAGGGTGACCGCACCGCCTCGTCCCCCCGGCGGGAGCTCAGCCGGTTCGAGCTTTCGAGGTATCTCGACTACTGCACCGAGCTGCTGTCGCTGAGCAGCAAGCTGGCGGCGCTGCACGCACAGTGCGTGAACGATCCCGTGGTGCTGGAAGCGGTGAACGACATCGAGGTCCTGGCGTCCAACCTGTCGAACAAGATCTGGCAGAAGATCGTCATCCTCGACACGATTCCACGGCTTGAGTAGCCTGGAATCCAGTGCAAGAGGAGCACCCCGGCGTCTGGTCTTTCACGGGAGGGTCTCATGTTCATCTGCCAGTGGCACATCGAAGTACCGTTCGGCAAGCAGGGCGAGGCCACGAACATCCTGAAGGAATGGGCCAGCGCCATGGAGGGCAGCGGGAAGTTCCAGGGCGTCCGGACTCACCGGGTCCTCGTCGGACACGTCGGACCGTCGCCCTCCCGCGTGATCGCGGAGTGGGAGTTCCAGTCTCTGTCCGATTGGGAGCGGGCGATAGAGGCGGTCGGCGAGGAGCGGTTCCAGGAGTATTCGGCGCGCATCGCCCCGCTGATCGTGCCGGGGTCCCAGCACTGGGAGATCTGGCGGCCGGTGGACTGAGTCCAGCGACCGGCGACACCGACCGGGGCCGCCGCGTGCCCTAGCCCCGGCCGGTCAGATCCTGTCCCGCCAGCGGAAGAGTCCGCGCCCGGAACCCGGTGAGATCGTACACGGCGTTCGTGAGGGCCGGCGCGATCGGCGGCAGGGCGCCTTCCCCGATCCCCGAGGGGGGCGCCTGCGAGTCGATGAAGTGCACGTCGACCTCCGGCATCTCGTCGATCCGCATCACCGGGTAGTCGTGGTAGTTGCTCTCGTTCACGCTGCCCCCGGCCACCGTGATCCGGCCGTACAGGGCGGCGGTGAGTCCGAAGACGATCGATCCCTCGACCTGTGCCGCGGCCCCGCTCGGATTCACCACCCGTCCGCAATCCACGGCCGACACGACGCGCAGGACGCGCGCCTTTCCCCCGTCGTCCAGCGCCACGTCCACCACGTGAGCCACGTAGGCGCCGTTCGCGTAGCTCGCGGCGAGGCCGCGCCCGACACCATTCGGGAGAGGCTGCCCCCAACCGGCGGCGGACGCGGCGGTCTCCAGGACGCCGCGCAGGCGCCCGGTGTCGTAGGTCCCGCCCCAGTACGGGATCTGGCGGGGCTCGCCGAGCAGGGAAAGCCGCGCCTCGAGCGGGTCGCGCCCGGCCGCCCGAACCAGCTCGTCGAAGAAGCTCTCGAGGATGAAGATGTTGGACGAGTCCTCGATCGCGCGCCACTGACCGCGCTGCACGACGCTGTCGATCTCCGTGTACTCGAGGCGAACGTTGGGTATGAAGCCCATCGGGAACTCGTACTCGTACATCTGGCCGGCCTGCCGCTCGGTCGGTCGCATTCCCAGTGCTCTCGCCCGGCTCGCGTTCACCAGGTGGTCGTGCCACGCGACGATGTTCCCCTGGTCGTCGAGCCCGCCCTCCAGAGTGTAGTAACCGGCCGGGCGATACGCGCCGTGCCGCATGTCGTCTTCGCGCGTCCACGTAACCTGGACCGGTGCGCCGACGGCGTCTGACAGGAACACGGCCTCCGCCGCGTAGTCGCCGTAGAACCTCCGGCCGAAACCGCCTCCGGACCGCATCACGTGCACCTGTATTGTCTCGGGCGCCCGCTTCAGGATCGCCGCGGCGACGTGACGCGTGCCAGCCGGGTTCTGCGTCGGCGCCCAGATTTCGCAGCCGCCCTCCGTGACCTCGGCGACGCAGTTCAGAGGCTCCATCTGCGCGTGCGCCAGGAAGGGGAGCCGGTAGACGCTCCGAATCGTCCTGGAGGCGCTCTCGAGGGCCGCAGCGATGTCTCCGTCATCTCGCACGATCGTCGGATCAGGCCGACTGGCGGCCTCCTCACAGCGCTCCCAGAACGACTCCGTGCTCTCGGCTGATCCGGGACCCGGATCCCATTCCACGCGCAGGGCGCGGCGACCCTGCAGCGCCGCCCACGTGCTGTCCGCCAGCACGGCCACGCCATCCGCGACGAGCGGCTCGTTGGGGAGCCTCCGAAACGCGCTTCCCGGTATCTCGACCACGTGCCGCACTCCGGGCACGGCCAGGGCGGCCGAGCGATCGACCGCTGCCAGCCTTCCGCCGAACACGGGCGCCCGCTCGACGACCGCCCGCAGCATTCGGGGGCGCTCCACGTCCAGCCCGAACACGGCCGACCCGACCACGATGTCCGGGGCGTCCAACTGGCGGGTCCTTGAGCGGCGGGTCGTCGGGTACGGGGAGTCGGGCCGCATCCGCCGCGAGCGCGCCGTAGCCCGAGGATCGGCCGCTGGCCGGGTGCCGCACGAGTCCCGGCTCCGTGACGCACGCGGAGGCCTCCACCTCCCAGCGGCCCGCGGCCGCCTCCACCAGCATCCAGCGCGCCGTGGCGCCGGCGCGCCGCAGCGGCATCCAGCCCGCCCGGACGCTGTTGCTTCCTCCCGCGTACTGGCTTCCGTACCGCTTCTCGTCGAGGTCGGCCTGCTCGACCCGGACCAGCGACCAGTCGGCGTCCAGCTCCTCGGCGATGAGCATCGCCAGCGCAGTCCGGGACCCCTGTCCCATGTCGGGTCGGGGCACCGTGATCGTGACGATGTCGTCGGCGCCGATGTGAATGAAGGCTGTGAGGTCGGCGTCCGCCGCCGGGCTTCCGGGCGACTCCCAGAATCGCGCCGGGAGCGCGATCGCCAGCTGGAACCCGCCTCCCGCCACCGCCGTGACGCGAACGAACTCGCGCCGCGTCACCGGCGTCACGGTCGCTCTCCCTTCAGCTCGGCCGCCCTGTGGATCGCAGAGCGAATGCGCCGGTAGGTCCCGCACCGGCACAGGTTCCCGGCCATGGCCCGGTCGACGTCCGCATCGGTGGGTGCCGGATTCGAGGCGAGGAGCGCGGCCGCGGACATGATCTGTCCCGGCTGGCAGTAGCCGCACTGGGGCACGTCGAGCTCCACCCAGGCGCGCTGCAGGGGATCCATTCCGTCCGGGGAGAGCCCTTCGATCGACACGACCGACCGGTCCGCCGCGTTCTCGATCCGCGTCACGCAGGAGCGAACCGGCTCCCCGTCGAGGTGAACTGTGCACGCCCCGCAGATCCCCGCGCCGCAGCCGTACTTGGTTCCCTTGAGACCCAGCTCCTCCCTGAGGACCCACAGGAGGGGCTGGTCCGGGGGGACGTCCACTTGCTGCCGCCGGCCGTTGACGATCAGGGAATACACAGGCATCGCGCGCCACCACCTCACTTTCCCGGGCCTCGGTATGGAGCTTCAACCAAGTGGGACACCCGGGCAGTACGCGCCGTTTAGCAGCCGTCGAGCATCACCGGCTGTTCAGTCGCGTGATCGCGGACCACGTCCCCCGGTGTCAGGTGGCGGAGTCGCCCGACTTCCCGCACGTCGACATACCGAGAGGACCGTAGGCCGGACAATGACCGACGAGGCTGGTGAGGAGGAAGACCACCGCCACGATCCCGAGAACGATGGCGAGAGTGCCGCTGATCTTCCCGGTGAAGTAGAGGAAGCCGATGACCACCGCGATCAGGGTGCGGACGGCGCGGTCTGCGGTGCCCATGTTCTTCTTCATCGGACTCCTCCATGTGGATGGGGCCAAGCAGGTTTCGAGACAGCCGGAATCTCGCACCGACGGAGGCCGTGCCGCAAACCCTCCGATCGGATCCGCGCACGAGAGCGTGCGTGGACGCGGGCGTCAGGCTGCCTCGGGCTTCTCCGCCGTCATCATGACCGCCTTGACCCCGAAGGCCTCGGCCGAATTCTGGGTCGACTGCCGGCGGAACCGGAACCTCGGCACCACGGCCGACTTCACGCGCTTGAAGCCCGCATCCTCGAGAAGACCGAACATCTCTCCTTCCAAGAGAGCTCCACCGATTCAGGAGGCCCAGAGCTTGGGGTCGTTCACGATCGACTGGGAGAGCTGCTTGCCGCTCACTATGTCGGTGATAGAGATGCGCCCGCCCGGCCTCAGTACCCGGAACATCTCCTCGACGACCTTGCGCTTCTGAAACGAAAGGTTGATCACGCCGTTCGAGATCACCACGTCGACCGATGCATCGGGCAGTGGCAGATCTTCCATGCGGCCTTCGTGACACTCCATGGAGGCGCCGGTGGCGTCCGCATGGGCCTGGGCCTTGAGGCACATCGTCGGGTTGAGGTCGACTCCGATCACTCGTCCCACGTCACCGACGGCCCAGGAGGCGACGATCGAATCGAGCCCGGCCCCGCTTCCCAGGTCGACGACCGTCTCACCCCGCCTGAGATTGGCCCGCTCGTGCGGGTTGCCGACGCCCGCGAACGAATTGACGGCGCCCGCGGGAGCACGATCGAGCCACTCTGTGGAGTAGCCGAACAGCTCGGCCGCTTCGCGCCCGTGATAGAAGTGGAACTCGGCGTCCGGGTTGTCGGCGACCTCTTCGTACATGCGGATGATCTCGTCCTTGAGGACGAGCTCGAGGGACGCCTGCGTGTCCGCGGCATTGGTCATCGTCGCTCCGATCGAATCGGCCGGTGGCTCTCCACTCGGAGCCAGAATACGCACCAATCATGGTATGCGTAACTCACGCACAGGACCGGACATTCTCGACGGGCTCAGGTGGTAGCGAACTTCGTTCGCCGCTCCTTCAGCGACCCACCCCACACAGTCGCCGGAACGATCAGGACCAGGAAGACCAGGTGGTACCAGACCGGCGTCATGCTCCAATACGAGGCCTCGAACCCTATTCCGACCAGCAGCTGGATGAGGGCGAATACCCAGACGGTCCTCATGGGCGACTCCTTCCGGACGGCCGCGCAGGCGAACCCCGCGAGAGCCGAGATCAGGACGCTGTACACGATGTAGGCGAGCAGCGCGCCCGTGTGCGTCAGAGGCTGCTCCGCCTGGATCACGCCCGGAAACGCCGCCTGCATGCCGGACGTGAAGCCGAGCCAGAGAGCTGTCCAGAGCAGAAACCCGACCACGATACCGGCAATCGATCGGCCCATTTGGACCTCCTTGTTTCGGATTCAGATGTTGACTCGGTCAATATGTGATATTAGTATCACATGTCAAGAGGACGCGAACGGTAGGCAGGGGAGGGGTCGATGAACGACGATCCGCTGAACGAAGCGCCGCCGGGCCACGGGGATCTGGATCCCGTGTGGCGGGCCCTGTCGAACCCGATCCGTCGAAGGCTTCTCGATCTCCTCATGGAGGGTCGGCAGACGACGGGTGAGCTCGCCGTCTCGTTCCCCGACCTGTCCCGGTTCGCCGTGATGCAGCACTTGAGTGTGCTCGAGGAGGCCGATCTGGTCGTGCCGGTGAGAGACGGCCGCAGGCGGTACAACTACATCAACCCGGTTCCGATCCAGCGCATCTACGATCGTTGGGTGAGCCGCTACATGCAGCCGTGGACCGACGCGCTGACGAGCCTCAAGGCCGCGCTCGAGGCACGAGAGAGCGAACGGTCCGCCTGAACATCTTTCGCAGGAGACGTCCATGAACACTCAGGCCCTCCCCGACCAGGTGTGCTCGGTCGTCATCCGCGTTCCGGTGCAGCAGGTATGGGACGAGATCACCCGGACGGGCTCCGTCCAGCGACCGCTCTACAACACCGTGCTGGACATAGACCTTCAGCCCGGCGGGCGACTCCGCTACTCGAGCCCCGATCGGAAGCACGTCTTCGTCGCGGGCGAGGTGCTCGAAGTCGAGCCGCCGCGGAAGCTTCGCCACACGTACATTTTCACCATGAAGCCGGACCCGGTGACTGAGGTCACCTGGCTCCTCGAAGAGGTGCCCGAAGGATGCCGCGTGACTGTCCGGCACGCCGGCTGGACGACCGCAAAGGACGCGAAGAAGCACGGTGCCGGCTGGATGGAGATCCTGCGACTGCTGAAGAGCGAGCTCGAGACGGGCGAGATTCCAGGTAAGACCAGGCTCATCTACTGGGTGCAGGGTCTGTTCATGTGGGCGCTGCCGAAGACGACCCGGAGTTCCTACGCCGACGAGCAGCGCTGGTGAAGGCCAGCTCCCCGGACCGCTGACGGCCTGGCCGCCCCGTCGAGCGGCTCACCTGTCACGGAGAGCCACCGCTGTCGGCCCGGGTCGAATCCCGGCCGCCGCCCATCACCTCCGACCGAGTCTGTCTAGCCGGCTTCAACCAACATGTGAATCGGCTCGATGACCCCGTGCGCCCGCTTGGCGGCTTCGATTTCGGGGCTGGTGAGCGCTGCCTGCATGGCGTCCATGTCGTGCACGTCCACGCCGACGGTCACCCAGTTGCTTCCATCAGCGGCCACGTAGTCGACCACGTTCGAACCCCAGGTCGCGAAAGCATCGACTCTCTCGGAGTGCTTGCTGACCCAGTGGTCGACGTCCGTCACGGAATGGGCGAAAAGGACTCTTGGCATGAAGCACCTCTCAGTTCGTTGCTTCGTGTGGCACACCCGCGGTGCCAGCATCTGCTCAGGATTCACCCCAAGAAGGCCAAGGTGAACATCGCAGTCAACGG
>CANPVW010000085.1 GCA_947581745.1 Candidatus Benthicola azotiphorus | reverse complement strand
CGAGATCGGCTTTCCGCCGCCGCGATCTCCGTTCGGTGCCCGGGCGATCACCGGCAGATGGGTCGGCGAAACGTTGATTCCCCGTCTGCCGGACTCTCACAAGGGTCGAGCCGGCTACCTGACGCTCATCGCCGGTCAGAGCGGAATGGCGGGAGCCTCGGTCCTGGGCGCACGAGCCGCCCTGCGGGGTGGCGTCGGCATTCTGAAGGTCCTCGGCGATCCCGCAAACCGGGAGATCCTTCAGAAAGCCTGCCCGGGGGCCATCTTTGCCTCGTGGGGGGACGAGAGCGAGCGAAGGGACGCCATCGAATGGGCGAATGCTCTCGCGATCGGCCCCGGTCTCGGACGGGGAGGCGGGCGGCGGGAACTGGTGGAGGAGGCGTTGCGGTCGCGCGGGTCCAGGCCGGTCGTGCTCGACGCCGACGGCTTGAGCGTGTTCGAGGGTCGCTTCCACGAGCTGGCGGAGTTGCTGGGGCCTGCCGACGTCGTGACGCCGCACCCGGGCGAGCTGGCGCGACTGCGGGAGACCACCGTCGAGGATATCTCCGCGGATCCGCCGACGGCGGCCCGCTCCGCCGCTCAGGACTTGGGCTGCACCGTCCTCCTGAAGGGTTCGCCCTCGTTAGTGGCGGAAGCCGGCCGCCCTCTCCGCGAGGTCGCCTCGGGAGGAACCGGAGACGTGTTGACGGGACTCACGGGCGCGTACCTGGCCGCCGGCATGTCGGCAGCCGATGCGGTGTCGGCTGCCCTGTTCCTGACCGGCGTCGCGGCGAGCCGATCGGTCGAGCCGGCCGGACATCTCGCTGGGGACATCCCGGACCGTCTGCCGGACGTACGGGCGGAGGTCCAGGGACTCGGACCTCTCTCGGGTCCCGTGATCTTCGCTTCCGGGGATGGAGCGTGAGACGGCGCCTGCCCGCGATCTCCGCCTGCCTCGCCCTCAGCCGGTTGATGGTGGTCGCGTCCACCGCGCACGCACAGAGCGGGGGCTGGAGAACGGACGAGAGGGTTCTGATCACGGACTTCGGCATCGTGACCTCTCTCGCTCGCTCGCCCTCGTCCGTGTTTGCCGCCACGACCGGCGGGCTCATAGTCGTCGACGAGTCCTTCGGCGGCATCGAGCTGCCCATCACCGTGGAAGACGGATACCCGGCCCTGCCGACGACCGCGATGACCTACGATGACAGGGACCGCAGCTTGTGGCTCGCCGCCGGGAGCGAGCTCATCCAGTTCGATACGTTCCGACGACGCTTCCGCGACCGCATCGGCGTGCGTCAGCCGGTGACCGGCCTCGTGCCGGCCGAGTCGTCGAACACGGACCTGTTCGTCCGGATCGGGGCCGAGTGGTGGCGGCTCGATACGTTCGGACGGGGTGTCCGGCGAGCAGACCCGGCCTCGGTCCGTGCGGCGCTCGACTCCCGGTCCGACCTGAGGGCGCGCGAAGAAGCCCTGCTGGACCCGTTCTTCCTGGAGGCGGCGCGGCAGGCGGCACGGCCATCGTATGGAGGAGCGGTGCGGATCCTGGACCTGGTCCCCACTCGCGACTCGCACGAATGGTGGCTGGGTACTGCCGGTTCGTTCCTCATCCGGTACGACGACATCTCCCGGGTAGGCAAGCGGAGCCCCGTCGGACCCGCGGGCGCGGGCATGGCGGCGGTCCTCGCCGGCGGCGACGCGGTGTGGTTCGCCCCCGAGCGTCCCCTCGAAGGACGCTACGGGATCGCCGCCGCGAGCTCGGATCTCCGACAATGGCGGGTCTGGAGGGCGGACTCGTCCCGGGCCGTCCCGGACCGGGTCGCCGACCTCGTCGGGGTCGCGGGCGGCACGTGGGCCGGAGGGGAGTCCGGTCTTTACTGGATGCCGGATGGCGGTGCCGAGTGGAGGCAGGAGCGTGCGGTCGATCTCTCCTACCAGCCCGTGTTCTGCCTCGCCCCTGCATCAGGAGCCGGGCCCGAGTCCGTGTGGATCGGGACGGCCCGGGGCCTGATCCGGGTTCCGGCGGTCGGGGCAGGTTTGGACGTGTCGGTCCTGCGGTCTGTCCCGGTCCGGTCGGTGGTGGAGGCCGGTGGCTCTGTCTGGATCGGCACGGATCAGGGACTGTACGTGATGAGCGTTCCCGATTCCGTGGGGCAGCTGGATGGCGGTCGGGCCGAGGGTCCGACAGCCCTTGGTCTGCCGGTCGGCGCTTTGGCCGCGTCCGGTGACACGGTGTATGCGGGCCTGGATGCGGAGGTCTGGTGGAAAGCCGGTGACGCGGCTCCATGGGTACGCCTGGAACCGTTCGGAAAGGGCCGGGCGAAGATCTCGGCTCTGGCGATCCGCGACGGTGTCCTGTGGGTGGGCTCGTCGGCCGAGCTCACGGTGCTCGAGACCGACGGCGGCCTCCTCGAGCGCTTTTCCTTCGGACCGGACCTGCCACCCGGTCCTCGGGGCGAGACGGGTATCTCCGATATCTCGATCTCTGCCGCATTCGAGGGGTGGGTGGCTCTGCCGGCTGGCGCGATGCGGCTGGAGGTCCGGCATTGATTCCGGGTCCGCGGCACGGCGCCCGCCCGGGTGCGATGCGGGACAGCGCCGAGTTCAGGCGGATTCGAGCCCTCATCGATTCCGTCGCGGCGCCGTGCTCAGAGGCATTGCTCGGCCCGGGTGACGACGCGGCCATCGTCGAGAGCCCGGGCCGGCAGTGCCTGGTGGTCAGCACCGACCTCTCCGTGGAGCGCGTCCACTTCCGCCGCGAGTGGCTCACCTGGAACGCGATCGGTTTCCGTGCGACTGCTGCCGCGATAAGCGACCTGGCCGCGATGGCGGCTCGGCCGATCGGAGTCCTCGTTTCACTCGCCGTGCCCCCGGAAGCCGACGCCCGCACTCTGGATGAGCTGGCCTCCGGCATCGGGGAGTGCCTGCGGGAGAACGGAGCTTGTCTTCTGGGGGGCGATCTCTCCCAGTCGCCCGGGCCGGTCTTCATCGACGTGACGGTCATCGGGTCCGCCGACGTGCCGGTCCGCCGCTCGGGAGCCCGTC
>CANPVW010000084.1 GCA_947581745.1 Candidatus Benthicola azotiphorus | reverse complement strand
CGACGAGCCCGGTCCGACGGGCGGCACGAGCCGGCGCCGAAGACCCGAAGCAGGCCGACGGCAGCCGGGAGTTCCGGCGGCGCCCCCGAGCCCGAGGGCCGGAGCGCACCGGCCGCCGAGAAGGCGGCGACGGACGAAGCGCCGATCGCGGAATCCGCAGAGCCGCCGGCCGAAGATCCGGCGGCGAAGGCCATCGATTTGAGGCACATATGGGCTGAGGCCCTGGAAGCGGCGAAGGGATCCGCTCCGGGAGGGCGCCTCGTGGGCCTTCGCGGCGCCACGGTCGCCGGGTTCTCCGAGGGGGAGCTCGCCCTGCATCTGCCGGCCGGACTGGCTGGAGAGCTGGGGGCGTTCCTCGATGACAGGCGGCGCTCGGCGGCGCTCCGCAGGGAGCTGGGCGATCGGCTCGGCATGGATCCGTCTGCGCTTCGATTCCGGGCCGACGACGGAGGTTCCCGCCAGCGAATCACGGCCGAGTCGGCCAAGGACGCGAAGCTCCAGCGGTTGGTGGAAGCGGACCCCCGGCTCCGCGAAGCGGTACAAGCACTGGACCTGAAACTCACCGAGGAGTGACGGCTCTTGGAGAACCTGAGTCAATTGCAGCAGCTCATGCAGCTGGGGCAGCAGATGCAGTCACGCCTGGCCGAAATCCAGGAGAGACTCGAGAAGGAGACGTTCAGCGCTTCCGCGGGAGGCGGACTTGTGGAGGTCACTGCGGACGGGAAGGGTGGGGTCAGGTCGCTCCGGATCGATCCCTCGGCGGTGGATCCGGATGACCTCGAAATGCTCGAGGACCTGATCCTGGCGGCGATATCGCAGGCACAGGGCAAGGCCCGCGAGAAACTGGAATCCGAGATGCGTCAGGCCACGGGTGGAATGCCTCTGCCGGACCTGGGTTCGCTGCTGGGCGGCTGAGTGTCGGCGATCGAATCACTGATCGGGGAGTTCGGGAGACTCCCCGGGATCGGCAGAAAGACGGCGCAGCGGTTGACGTATCACCTGCTGAAGGGGCGTCCGGAGGACGCCCGGAGACTCGCAGAAGCGATCGACCGGGTCCTCGCAGAGGTGAAGCCTTGCGCGGAATGCGGAAACCTGAGCAGCGAGGCGCCCTGCGAATACTGTCGCAATTCGAGGCGTGACCCGGCACAGGTCTGCGTCGTCGAGGAAGCGTCGGACATCGCGGCCATTGAGGCATCGGGCCGGTTCCGCGGACGGTATCACGTCCTCGGGGGACACCTGTCGCCGCTCGACGGCGTGGGACCGGACGAATTGAACATCGCGCGATTGCTGGAACGACTGGAGGTCGGGGTCAGCGAGCTGATCATCGCGACGAATCCGAGCGTGGAGGGCGAGGCCACGGCGGCCTACCTTCACCGCGCCGTATCGCGGTTTCCGGGCCTTCGCGTGACACGCCTGGCACGCGGCCTGCCGGTTGGAGGGGATCTGGAGTACGCGGACGGAGTGACCATAGCGGAGGCGTTCAGCGGACGCCGGGAGATGTAGATGTCGGACAAAGTGATTGTGGTTCGTGAGGAGTCCGCCGCGTGGAAGGTGGTGAAGATCGCCGCGATCGCGATGCTGGGCGTCGCGGCGGTAGGCGGTGCCGGCGTTCTGCTGGCCCGGGACCAGATGGCTCGGCACCAGAGCGAGCTGTTCAGCCCGCACCCGCTGCGGCGCCTGGCCGCGCTGGGCTATCTGCGGTCGCACCCCGACGTAGACAACGTGCTGTTGCTGCGTGACTACGTGGCGTGGGAGGAGCGTCCGATGCTCCGAAAGCGGGCCAGCGTGATTCTCGCGGGGATGGAGGAGTACCTCGCGGCCGAAGAGAGCGTCGAGAGGGCCTGACGGAATGGCGATCACGCTTCCGGTGACCGGCGAATTGAGCTGCAAGGTCGTGTACTACGGTCCAGCGGCGAGTGGGAAGACGACGAACCTGAAGCACGTGTACGGAAGGCTCGACCCGGCGTCGAGAGGCAAGCTCATCACGCCCACCGATGGTCCCGAGCGCACCCTGTTCTTCGATTTTCTTTCCGTCGACATGGGAGTCGTTCGCGGGGTCCGGACCCGGTTCCATCTCCACACGGTTCCCGGGCAGAACCCGCAGAAGGAGAGTCGTCGCCTCGTGTTGCGCGGTGTGGATGGCCTGATCTTCGTCGCCGACAGCCATCCCCAGCGGCTGGCAGCGAACCGGGAGTCGCTGGCGGATCTCGAGTCGAACCTGGCCGAGGCCGGGCTGGCGGCTTCCGACGTGCCGATCGTGTTTCAGTACAACAAGCGGGACCTGGCCGGAGCGACGCCGGTCGAGGAGCTGCGGCAGATGCTCAATCCCGACGGCCGCCCCGATTTCGAAGCCGTGGCCATCGACGGCACCGGGGTGCTGGAGTCTCTCACGGCGATCTCCCGGCAGGTGATCAGAGCCCTCAACCGAGCGTGATCGCGTGTCCAACGACGTCAACCTCCCCAACGCCATCACCACTCTTCGGGTGCTCCTGGCGCCCGTGGTCACGGTTCTGCTCTTCGAGTCGAGCGTGTCGGCGAGGCTTGCCGCCTTCATCGTGTTCCTGGCAGCGGCTCTATCCGACCTCGTGGACGGCGCGCTGGCCCGCCGGCGCGGGGAAGTGACCGATTTCGGCAAGCTCGTCGATCCGCTGGCGGACAAGCTGCTTCTCGTGGCCACGCTGATCCCTTTCTATCTCCTCACACTGCGACTGCCCGAGCTCGGTGATCTTCCGTTGTTCGGGGGGATCGCGCTCTGGGTGCTGGCCGTGTTCTTCGGTCGCGAGGCCCTCATCACGTGGCTCCGGACAACATCGGCGAGGCGGGGGGTCGTGGTTCCGGCCACGACGCTCGGGAAGAGGAAGGCCCTGACGCAGAACATCTTCATCGGCTCGATGATCCTGTGGGTCGCCTATCGCACGGCGGTGGTCGAGTACGAGTGGTCGGGGTCCCTGAATCGTTTCTGGGCCAGCCTGCACGGCTGGTTCACGTCGGTCAGCCTCGTCCTGGCTCTCACGCTCACGGTCGTCTCGCTCGTGGTCTACGTCCTCGCGTTCCGCCGTGTGCTCGGGGGCAGCGCGGCTTGACCCAAGCGGACTCGCGCCTGGAGCGCGCGCCCGACTTACTGGAGCGCGCCGTCGAGGCAGTGACGGCATTGAGGTCCACGGGCGCGACGCTCTCGGTCGCCGAGAGCTGCACCGGCGGCTGGCTGGGCCGCGAAATCACCTCGGTTCCCGGTGCATCGGCCTGCTTCTGGGGCGGGGTCATCGCCTACGACAACGCCGCGAAGCTGGGGATGCTCTCCGTGTCGCACTCGACCCTGAGCGAGCACGGCGCTGTCTCGCGGCTCGCGGCGGAAGAGATGGCGCGTGGAGTCGCCGACCTGTCCGGGAGTACGTGGGCGCTGGCGATCACGGGACTGGCGGGTCCCGACGGAGGGACCCCGGGAAAGCCCGTGGGCACGGTCTGGATTGCGGTGCGGGGACCCATTTCGAATTCGAGGACCTTCGTGTTCGCGGGGAACCGCGAGGAAGTGCGACGTCAGGCGGTGTACGAGGCGCTCGGACTTCTGGTGGAGGCGCTCCGGGGGCCATGAGGATCGAGTCGACGGGCATGCTCGAGGTGGCGCCGGGGACGAGGTTGTTCTTCCGGAGCCGGACGTCGGATGAGGCGCGCGGACGGCTCGTGGCGGTTCACGGGCTCGGAGAGCACTCCGGTCGCTATGGCCGGGTCGCGACGTGCGCCGCAGTGGCAGGACTGGACTTCCACGCGATCGACCTGAGAGGGCATGGCAGGTCGGAGGGACGACGCGGCCACGCCAGCTCGTTTGGCCGCCTGCTCGCAGACCTCGATCACTTCCGCCGACACGTCGAGCGCGTCGGCTCGGGTGGCCCGACCTTTCTGCTCGGCCACTCGCTCGGGGGGCTCGTAGTCGGCCGCTACGTTCAGGAGTTCGGGTTCCCGGACCTCGGGGGGGCCGTGCTCGTGGCGCCGTTCGTGGATCTGGCTCTGCGTCCGCCCGCCTGGAAGGTCGGGCTGAGCGACGCGGCGGACCGGCTGTTCCCCGTCCTTACGATGTCGAACGAAATACGATCGAGCATGCTTTTCCGGACGGCCGCGGAGGCCGAGGCGTACGATGGCGCTCCGCTGGTGCATCACAGGATCAGCGCGCGTCTGTGGGGCGAGATGCGACGGCAGGCCGACGTCCTCGTGCGCCGGGCGGGCCAGACGCGGGTACCTGTCCTGGTGCAGCTGCCGGGCAGCGACAGGGTCGTCAGCACGCCGGCAGGCGAAGACCTGGCACGGCGACTGGGAGGGGAGACGCGGCTGATCGCGTACGAGAACGCCTACCACGATCTGTATCACGATCCGGTCGCGGATCGGGCGGCGGCGGACCTCGTGGCGTGGCTCAACGAGCACACGGGTGGCGGATAGAGCGCGAAGGCAGGTGCGTGAGTATAGTTACGGGCTGAAGCAGCCCCGATCATGAGCAGTCGACAGGAGGCAGACTTGTTGGGAAGAAACGCTCACCGGCCGGAGGATGAGGCCGTCGCCGGCGAGACGCCGGAGGACCCGGTGGGAACCACGGATCCGACTGATTCCGAGGCCATGGAGGCGACTGCGGAACCGGCTGGGGAGATCGAGCGCGAGGAGTCCCTCGACGATCCGGCCCAGAGGCTGGCCGAGGAGCTGGAGGCAGTGAACGACCGATACCTGCGACTGGCGGCCGAGTTCGACAACTTCCGGAGGCGCACTCGCCGCGAGCAGACGGAGCTGTCCGAGATAGCGCAGGCGGACCTCGCTCGACGGCTGCTTCCCACCCTGGACGACCTGGCGCGCGTGGCCGCCACTCCACCGGAGACCACGACGGTCGAAGCTCTGGACCAGGGGCTCGAGCTTATTCTGCGCAATCTTCGCAAGGAGCTCTCGGAAGCCGGACTGCAGCGCATGGACGCCCTGGGAGAACGCTTCAACCCCGAGCTTCACCAGGCTCTGATGACCGCGGAGACCGGGGAGCCGGAGCTCGACGACACGGTCTCACGGGTCTTCGTGGACGGTTACACTTTCGGAGGGCGACTCGTGCGCCCGGCCCAGGTCGAGGTCCTGTACCACTCTCCCGAAGGTGTCGAGCCAGACTGATGACCGCACGCGCGAAGGACTACTACCAGGAACTCGGGGTCTCGCAGAGCGCCTCGGACGACGAGATCAAGAAAGCGTACCGGTCGCTGGCCAAGAAGTACCATCCGGATGCCAACCCGGACGACCCCAGTGCGGGCGAGCGGTTCAAGGAGATCTCCGAAGCCTACACGGTTCTCTCGGACTCGGACAGCCGGAAGAAGTACGATCAGCTGCGGCGCTTCGGAGGACTGGGGGGATACCGGCCCGGAGCCGGTCCGACACCGGGGGCATCTCCCGGAGGGACGCGGAACTTCCGCTTCGAGGACCTTGGCGGCATCGGGGACATCTTCAGCTCGATCTTCGATTTGGGTAAGCGGACGGCCGAGGAACGTCGCCAGGGCCCCGTACGCGGACGCGATGTGGAGTACCTGATCGAGATCCCGTTCCGCACGGCCGTGCGCGGTGGCCGGGTTACGATCAACGTGCCGCTGTCGGAGGAGTGTGCCAACTGTGACGGAACGGGGGCCGCCCCGGGCGCCGGAACGGACACGTGCTCGGAATGCCACGGCAGGGGAACGGTCACCTTCGGTCAGGGCACGTTCTCCGTGCCGCGGCCCTGTCCGGCGTGCATGGGGCGGGGACAGATCCCTCGCCAGGTGTGCAGCGCGTGCGGCGGTCGCGGGGAAGTCTCCACGCGGCGGAAGATCGCGGTCACCGTTCCGGCCGGCGTCGACGACGGCTCGCGCCTGCGGATCCCCGGCCAGGGCGAGAGGGGGCCAGGCGGTGGGCGACCGGGAGACCTGATCGTCAAGTTCAAGGTCCACGACGATCGCTTCTTCGCGCGAGAAGGCCTCGATCTCGCCTGCGAGGTCCCGATCAACGTCGCCCAGGCGCTTCTCGGCTCGAGGATCAGGGTCAGGACCGTCGACAACAAGAAGATCGTCCTCAAAATCCCGCCGGGCACGCAGTCCGGGACCACCTTCAGGATCAAGGGCCAGGGTGTCGAGAAGGGTCAGCGTACGGGCGACCAGCTGGTCCGAATCGTGGTGGACGTCCCGGACGAGCTTTCGGAAGAAGGCCGCGATGCGGCCGAGCGCCTCGCCAGGGCCGAGGGCCTCCGCCACTGAGCGGTGCCCGCGAGCTCAGCTTCGCCCGGACCCGGTGATCACGCCGCCGCCCAACACGATCTGCTCTCTGTACAACACCGCGCTCTGACCCGGAGTCACTGCATCCTGGGCGGTGAGCAGGTCGAGACCGAACGACCCGTCATCGGCCCGTGCTACGGTGGCCTCGACGATCGGCGCGCCATGCCGGATCCGGACGCCGACGGCCTCCCCGGGCATCGGGCGGTCGGCCAGCCAGTTGGCTCCTTCCGCGCTGACTCTCACGGACGACAGAGACTCGCGGGGCCCGATCACGACGGTACGCGAAGCGGGGCGGATCTGGATCACGAACATGGGCTCGTCGAACCCCCCGGGCAGTCCCTTTCTCTGTCCCACGGTGAACCTCGCGTACCCCTCGTGCTCGCCCACCGTCGTGCCGTCCACGAGCACGAAGGGGCCGGGCGAGAGCGCCGGGTGGAGATCGCCGAGGTGATCCCGGAGCACTCGCGCGTAGTCGTCGTCCGGGACGAAGCAGATCTCGAACGACTCCGGCTTGTCGGCCGTGAGGAGACCGAGCGTTCGAGCGATGCTCCGGACTTCCCGCTTGGGAATGTCGCCTATCGGCAGGATCAGTCGGTCGAGCACCGAGCGCGGGATGCCCCACAGGAAGTACGTCTGGTCCTTCCGCTCGTCCTCGGCGCGACGCAGAGAAGGCACGCCCCCGGACCGAGACACCCGGGCATAGTGGCCGGTGGCCACGGCCGCGCAGCCCAGCTCGTCGGCTCGGCGAACCAGGTCCCGGAACTTGGTGAAGCTGTTGCAGCGGACGCACGGGATGGGAGTCCGGCCGGCAGCGTACTCCTGCACGAAATCGCGTATCACGTCGTCGGTGAATTCCTTCTCCAGGTCGAACACGCGGTGCGTGATTCCGAGCGCCGATGCCACGGCACGCGCGTCGGAGATGCCCTCCAGACCGCAGCACATCCGGGCCGGGCCCGTCGTGCCGGAATAGCAGAAGGTCTTCATCGTGGCGCCGATGACCTGGCGGCCCTCCCGGACCAGCAACGCGGCAGCGACGCTCGAGTCCACTCCCCCCGACATCGCCGCGAGCACGGTCTCGTGCGTCACCGGCGCGATCCCCGCAGCCGCGCGACCGCGCCCGCAACGGTCCCGGCGGCCGTCTCGATGTCCGTCGACGTGGTGGCGGGCCCGAAGCTGAACCGCAGCACCGCGTAATCTCCGGCCGGTCGCACGCCCATCGCCTCGAGGACGTGCGACCCGGTGGAAACGCCGCTGGCGCAAGCCGAGCCGGCCGAAACCGATATTCCCGCCAGGTCGAGCGCTGTCAGGAGAACGGCCTGGTCACACCCCGGGATGCCGACACTGAGCAGGTGCGGCAGCCGTTCCGGACTGCCCTCTGCGTGGACTCTCAGGTCCGGGACCGCCTCCCGCAGCCTGCGCTCCAGGTCGGTCCTCAGATCGGTCCATCGATCGGCGGATTCCGGAAACTCGGAATCGGCCAGCCGAACGGCTTCCGCAAAGCCCGCGGCGCCCACCGGGTTCTGCGTGCCGGGCCACATCGCGCGCTCCTGCGAGCCTCCGTACGACAGCGGCTCCAGCGAGACGTCGCCGCAGCGCGCCAGCAGCCCGATGCCCACCGGCCCGCCCAGCTTGTGGGCCGTCACGGTGAGAAGGTCCGCCGGAACGGCGTCGAGCGACACGGAGACCTTGCCGAAGGCCTGCACCGCGTCCGTGTGAAAGAAGGCGCCGTACCGGTGTGCCACCTCGCACAGCTCGCGGACCGGTTGAACGGTCCCGACCTCGCTGTTCGCCCACATCACCGAGACGAGGGCAGGACGGCCATCGTCCGTCGAGAGACGGTCTTCGAGAGTCTGCGGGTCGAGCCGGCCGGCGGAGTCCACCGGCATCACTTCCACCGTGCTTCCCTCGACGGCCGCCCGGCGTGCCGCTTCGAGCACGGCCTTGTGCTCCACCGCCGACACGAGGAGGCGGGCCGTTTCTCCTGCGGAGCGGGCGAAGCCGAGAACGGCCAGGTTGTCGGACTGCGTGCCCCCACCGGTGAACAGGATATTGGAGCGCTCGGTCCCGAGAGCTGCGGCGATCTGCTGGCGGGCTCGCTCGAGGACCTCGGCGGCGCGGCCGCCGGCCGAGTGAATCGAAGCAGGGTTGAAGTCCGCCGTGCCCACGATCCGGGACATCGCGTCCCAGACGGCAGGTCGCAGAGGAGACGTGGCGGCGTGGTCCAGGTAGATCATGCCTCGCCCGACCTCACAGGGAGCGGACCCTCATCCCCGCCACGTCACCCACCTCGACCGTCTCTTCGGTATGGAACGGTTCCCCGTAGCCCCTCCGAATCAGGCTGCCGTAGTGCCGGCTCTGTGATTCGACGAGTTCGTAGAGCGACTGCCCGGTAGGGAAGGCCTCGCCGGCCTGAGAGACTCCGTCAAACTGCGAGGAGTACGACCGGATCGCCTCCATCTTGCGGCTGAACTGCTCTGTGATGTCGACCACGAAGGTCGGCTTCACAGGGTCTTCGCGGAAGGCCAGTGCGTGAATGATCTTGTGTGGGCGGTGAGCCTCGCCCGATCCGTACCGCGCCAGTCCGGCGAGAAAGCAGGCGTCGCGGCACAGCTCCGCGGCGACCCGGTGGTCCGGGTGGCGGCCCCTGAGGAACGGGAGGATCACGACCCGCGGCCGCAACTCGCGAATCAATCCGACGATACGTTCCCTGGTCTCGCGGTCGTTCGTCACACCGGCGTCGGGAAGGCCGGCGTTCACGCGGCGCCCCACCCCCAGGACCGCAGCTGCTCTCGCCGCTTCCTCCGCCCTCAAATCCGGGGTGCCGCGTGTGCCCATCTCTCCGCGGGTCAGGTCGAGGATCGCGGTTCGGTATCCCTGGTCGGCGCTCCGGGCGAGCGTACCCCCGCACAGGAGTTCGACATCGTCGGGATGCGGCCCGATGGCGAGCACGTCCACAGGCTGGTCCGTCATTGCATCCTTCCCGTGATCGTGAAGCGACTGGCTACCGGCTCAAGCGCCGCTCACTCATAACGCAGCGCGTCGACCGGGTCCAGTCCGGCGCCACGGGCGGCCGGGTAGAGGCCGAAGCCGATCCCGGTGAAGATCGACGCCAGGAGGGCGACGGCGATCGACCACAGCGGAACGGAGGCGGGCACGGGGGTGAGAGCGCCGATCACCCAGACGATGATCCCGCCGAGCGCCATTCCGATCGCACCGCCCAGCAGCGTGAGGGTCGCCGCTTCGACGAGGAACTGCCACAGGAGGTCGCGCCGCCGCGCCCCCAGCGACTTTCGCAGGCCGATCTCCCTCGTGCGCTCGGTGACGGAGATCATCATGATGCCGATGACTCCCACGCCGCCGACCAGCAGACCGACTCCAGACAAAGCCACCATCACGGCGAAGAACACTCCCGTGAACTTGTTCCACCAGTCCATCACCTGGTCCTGCGTGATCAGGTAGAAGTTGTCGTCCTCTCCGGGGCTCAGCCCACGCAACTGGCGCATCCGGGTCCGCACGGCCTCCAGGGCCACCTCGAGCTCGACTCCGTCGTGCGGCTTGACCACGAAGTACACCATCCTGTCCCATACGCGCACGTACTTCATGACGGACGCGAACGGGGCGAACACGTAGTGCGTCTTCAGGCCGGCGAACAGGTTGTCGGGCGGCCGGTACACCCCCACCGCCTCGAAGGGCGTCTCGCGCTGGCCCGGTCGGCCGATGTTGAACCGCTTGCCCAGCGGGTCGAGCCCGCCGAACAGGTCGACCGCGGTAGCGGAATCGATGACGGCGACCGCCCTGCGGCGACTTTCCTCCGTGGCGGTGAAGAACCGTCCGTCCACAAGGTCGCCGCCGTCCATGTCCATGTACTCCGCGTCCACTCCGTACAGCGAAATCCGGACGTCGGTGTCGCCCCGGCGCGCGTGGTATCCCCAATCGGAGACGTCGACGCCCGGCGCCACCTGCCGGATCGGTTCGAGTCGGGCCAGCTCCCGGCTCCACTCGATCTTGAGGGGCGGGTTCCGCATGAACTCGTTTTCCTCCTCCTCGAGTCCCGTGGAGAGTCCGCCCCCGCCGACCGGTGCGTGGAATACGTAGAACGTGGTGGGCCCGGCCGACGCGATGATGTCCTTGAAGCTCCCGTTCAGTCCCTGCACCATGGCGGCCATGACGAGCACGACCATCACCCCGATGGTCACCCCGAGGATGGTCAGGCCGCTCCGGACCTTGTTCGCGCGGAGCGAATCGAACGCGACGAGGAGACCCTCCTTCACGGTCGCGCGCAGGCCCATGCCCCCCCGCAGTCGCCTACTCATAGCGCAGCGCCACGATCGGGTCCTGACGGGCTGCCCGGTAGGCCGGATAGATGCCGGATCCCACCCCCACGACGAGACCCAGGACGAGGGATACGACGATCGACCACAAGGGAACCGACGCCGGGAGTGGCGTCAGGGCATCCACCGTCTTTCCGAGACCGATGCCCAGCCCGATCCCGATCGCAGCGCCGGCGACCGAGAGGGTGGAGGACTCGGCGAGGAACTGGTACATGATGTCTCGCCGGCGGGCTCCCAGCGCTTTGCGGACACCGATTTCCCGGATCCGCCCGGCCACGGAGAGGAGCATGATGTTCATGATCACGATGCCACCGACGACCAGGGAGATCGAGACGAGGCCGGGCAACGCCGCAAACAGGATTCGATTGATCTTGTCCCAGGCCCCGAGCAGGTCGTTCGAGGTCTGAAGCCAGAAGTTGTTCTCGATGCCCGGTCGCAGCTTCCGGTCTCGCCGCAGGGCCGCCTCCACCTCCAGCATGGCGGCCTCCATCTCCTCCACCGTGTGCGCCTTGACGGTGATCTCACCGATGCGGTCGCGCTGCCATGCCATGGTCTCGCGGAACGTCGAGATGGGCACCAGTACCGAAGCGTCCCGGATGACCCCGAGAAGTCCTCCCTGCTTCTCCCACACGCCGACGACCTCGAGCCGGTTGGCTCCGAGCCGTATGCGCTTTCCGAGCGGACTCTGGTCGGGAAACAGCTTCTCGGCGATGTCCGCGCCGATCACGGCCACCTTGAGCGACCTGCGCTCGTCGAGCGGCGACAGGCCGCGTCCCTCGGCCACGTCCCAGCCCTGCATGGTCTCGTATCCGTCCGAGCCGCCGATCACCCGGATGTTCCGCCGACTTCGCTCGTTGTACGAGACCTCTCCGAATCCCCGGTCCACGCTGTAGGAGAATCGCCAGGCGTCGGGAACGGCCTGCCGGACCACCTCGACGTCGTGCATCGTGAGGTACGGATTGCGGGCCTGGCGCCGCCGCTGCTCCTGGCTCTCCGATCCGGTCTGGACCTGGTTTCGCCGAACGACCGAGAAGGTGTTGATTCCGAATATGGCGCCCGCGAAGTCGTCCTGAACGTATCGGTTCACCCCTTCGACCACTGTGATCACGGCGATCAGGAAGGTGATGCCGATGATCACGCCCACGAGCGTGAACACGGACTTGAGCTTGTGTGCCCAGATCTGCTGCAGAGCGATCCGGATGCCTTCGAGAATCCTCACCCGTGTTCCCGCTCTCCTTCCTCAGGCTCCCGTTGCGGGGATCAGGACCCTGGCGTCGTGCGACTCGATCTCCCCGTCGCGCAGGGTGATCACCCGCTCCGCATGCGCCGTGATGTGCGGTTCGTGGGTCACCATGATGATCGTCTGTCCGGCCCGGTGCAGTCCGTCGAAAACCGACATGATCTCCTCGGAGGTCACGGAATCGAGGTTGCCGGTCGGCTCGTCGGCCAGGATGATCGACGGCTGATTCACCAGAGCCCGCGCGATGGCGACGCGCTGTCGCTGTCCGCCGGACAGCTCGTTGGGCTTGTGATCCATCCGGTCGGCCAGGTCCACCTGCTCCAGGGCCTTCCTGGCCCGCTGCATCCGCTCTCGGGACGAGACCCCGGCGTAGATCAGGGGAAGCTCGACGTTGTGGAGGGCGCTGGCGCGCGGAAGCAGGTTGAACGTCTGGAAGACGAAGCCGATCTCACGGTTTCGGATCCGGGCCAGGTCGTCATCGTCCAGGTCCTGCACCGGCTGGCCGTTGAGGATGTACTCTCCCGAGGTGGGGGTATCGAGACACCCGATCAGGTTCATCAAGGTGGACTTCCCGGAGCCGGAGGGTCCCATGATCGCGATGTATTCGTTGCGACGGATGTCGACGTCCACGCCCCGAAGGGCGCGCACGGTCTCGGTGCCCATCACGTAGTGCTTCTTCAGGTCACGGGTGTGAATGACGATGTCATCTGCCACGCTCATCTATCCCTCGCTGTCTCCGACCCGAGGCGGGCCGGCATGGTCCTTCTGCTCTTCGACGCGCACGAGCGCGCCGTCTTCCAGATCGCGGATCGCCTGGTAGGATCCCGACACCACCGTCTCTCCTTCCGTGAGCCCGGACAGCACTTCGAAGTATCCGTCTCCGGCGATGCCTACCTCCACCGGCCTGAACCGCGCTCGACCGTCCTCGAGCACGTACACCCCCTCGATCGGTTCCGAGGAGGCCGCGTCCCCGGCGTCCTTCGCGGTGGTGTCCGACGACGCTCCGCTAACCTGTTGGACTTCCTCTGCCTCGCTCGGAATCCGCTCGAACTGCGACGGGTCCATGAGCGTCAGCGCGATGATCGGGATCGCCAGCACATCGGGGCGGATCGCCGTGACCACGTCGGCGGTGGCCGACAGATCGGTTCGCAGATCGACGCCCGGGTCGTTCAGAGTGATCCGCACCTCGAAGTCGATCGCCTGCTCGGAACTGCTCTGCATCTGGCTCCGCGGCCGGATCGAGCTGTTCCCGATCTTGGTCACTCTGCCGGCGAACTCTCGATTCGGAAAGGCGTCGATCGTCACGATCGTCGAGTCTCCAATCTCGATCTCCGGAACGTCCGTTTCGTCGACCTCGATCACGGCTTCCATGATCGAGAGGTCGGAAATCGTGAGCAGCAGGCTTCCCGGGTTGTTCATCGTCCCGACGACCGCCGTTTCGCCGCGCTCGACGTTGAGCCGGGTTACCCGGCCGCTCATCGGTGCCTCGATGACGGTCTTGGAGAGGTTGTCCTGGGCCTCTCGCACGCTGGCGCGCGCCATGTCCACCCCGTGGCGGGCGGACTCGAACAGGGCCTGCTGCACTTCGGCCTGCGTCCTTGCCTGTTCGTACTCCGAGTCAGTCACCATGTCCTCGGCCGCCGCCTTCAGCTGACGGATCCGATCCCAGTCACGCTGCGCCTGCTGGGAATTGCCTCTTGCCTGCGCCTCTCTCGCCTGCGCGTCCGCAAGGGCCGCCTCGGCACGGTCCACCGCGGCCTCGAACCGGGCCGGATCGATGACGAGGAGGAGCTGTCCTTCGACGACGTCGTCGCCCTCCTCGACCGTGAGCTCCACGATGCGGCCGGACACGTCCGCGCTGATGTCCACCGACGTCTTCGGTTCCACGTGTCCCGTCGCGGTCACCCGGGCCACGAGGTCCCGGCGCCCCACGTCCTCGACGCGGACGAGGACCTCGTCGCCCTCGCGCCCGGCGAGCGACAGGGCAGTCACGATGACGACGGCCAGGACGCCGATCCCGATAACGATCTTTCGCTTGCGAGACATATCTGTATCCTTCACAACCGATTAGCCTGGTGCACCCGGATCAGCAGGACGTACGTGAAAAACGGGCAGGCGGTTTCACCCTCCGGCCCGCTTCTGGAACACTCCAAACGCCCGGATTGTTGCCTCGGCCCGTGCTACTGCTGGGCCACCCGGCGCGCTTCCCATCCGTGTCCGGGAATGGCAACTCGCAGGACCCGGCCGTCCTCCGGCGAGGCCCACAGGAGAGTCTCCTCCCCCCCGACGCTCATCTGGTAGCGCGTGGACGGAACCCGCGACTCCTGCACTGTGATGGTGTCCCTCGAAAGCCCCAGCACCCGCAGTGGGACCGTGCGGCCTTCCGAGGGCACCAGTATCCGCAGGTCCAGCGTTCGCGGGTCCGGAGTCGATCTGAGACGCCGGGCAAGGCTGAAGTAGTGGTGGGCGATTTCCCGTTCGATGACAAGGAGGTCCGGCCCGGCGAGAAACTCGGTGAAGCGCTCTCCCTCGTCGGCAGTGATCGTGACGCGAAGGCGGCTGCCCGTCCGGTTCACCACGACGTGAAGCGGCGGCCCCTCCCGCGTGTGCAGCTCGTACCTCATGATCTGCCCCGACCCGTCCATCCGGGCCCCCACCTCCAGGGCCCGCAGTGCCTCGGCCCCACCCTCCCGCGTGACTCGGCCGACCGCGACGACTTCCTCGCCACGCTGTCGGATGGCGAAGGTCTCCGTCCCGCTGAAGGAGCCGCGTATCGAGTGCTCGAACGTGCCGCCATCCAGCTGTGTCTGCTGTGGCAGAGCCGCCGGAGTGGGAGCGAGGAGCCACAAAGCTCCGATTGCCATTCCCGCCCGACTTGCGAGAGCTCCTCTATGCATCCAGCCGCCTCGAGATGTAGTCAACGAGATACTCGCAGATGCGCCGGCCGGTCTCCCGCGTCGCCAGGCTGGGTCGTCCCACCACCCCGGCTGATCCGGGGGGCGGCACGGGCTCGTCCCTGATCGCGGTTCGCAGGTGCTCGGACGGTCCGCCGTCCGTCACTCGCTCTTCCCTCACCAGGTCGGGAGCCAGGTGCAGCAGGATCGCCGTGTCCATCTCGCCCGCGTGCTCCGCTTCCAGACCCCCCTGGAGGAACGCGGCGAGGTCGATGGCGTGAATGTCCACGGCCCGCACCCTCACGTAGTCCGCCACGACCGCCGCCATCGCCTGGATGTGCGGGCCGTATCCATGAGTCGTCATCAGCACGATCTCCTCCAGCCCCTGCCGTTCCCACGAGTCCACGAGCTCGTTCAGTACCCTGTGAAGCGTCTTTCGCTCCAGGGCGGCGGTTCCGGCGTACATCTGCTCACTGTCCGAGGTCACGCCGTAGGCCAGAGTGGGAGCGACGAGGATCCCGGTTCGTTCCGACACGGCTTCCGCCAGCTGTTCGACGACGATCGTATCCGCTCCCAATGGCAGGTGCGGTCCGTGCTGCAAGCAGGTTCCCACCGGGAGCAGAAGTCGCGGATCGCGACGGAACCACGCGGCGGCTTCGGGCCACGTGAGCCGATCCAGGCGAGCGGCGGTCCGCGCCGCAGAGCTCCGTTCCATGGCCGCTAATGTAAGCGTCGTGCGGCGTCGGGAAACGGGGCGGCCGGAACGGCGGGCTCGAGGACCAGGTTGAAGGGGCGGGCCTAAGGACCCGCGTTGCCGTCCGAAAACGACCTCGATCTCGCCTCGACGATGTAGCCGGCCGCGACGCCCGCAACGACGAGGGCCAGCCCGGCCCACCCGCTGAAGCTCAACCTCTGACCGAAGATCAGCAGAGCGAGCAGCGTGGCCACTACCGGTTCGATCGTCGCTCCGACGGCGGCGGGGGCGGCCTCGATCCTCTTGAGTGCTCCGAAGAACAGGTAGTTGGCGCCCACGACTGCGCCCAGCGAGAGAAGCACCACATAGATCCAGCCGCTGACGGTGCCCGGTGGCGCCGGGGCTCGGCCGACCGCCGGGAGAAATGCGGCCAGGACTGCCGTGCCCCCGGCCATCTCCAGGAACAGGACCCTGGACGACCCGTAGCGGGGCACAGCCCAGCGGGCGAGCAGGGTGGTGCCCGCATACGCCAGGGCAGCCAGCAGCCCACCGGTCACGCCGGCCAGCAGGCCCGCCTCGCGCGACTCGAACAGGGCGGCCACGCCCTCTCCCCCCCGCACCGTTAAGCACACACCGACGAGGACGAGCAGGGCGAGAACCACCCGCGCCACCGTGAGGCGC